>JBBRDL010000001.1:0-58905 GCA_038203965.1 Chitinophagales bacterium
TTGCAATACGCCTGAATGGTGAAGGATGAATTCTGTTGCCTTTCAATGTGGCGTTGCCAGATCATTGACTTATCTTTCATGCGGACAAAGCACGGAACTCAGTTTGGTTCAAACAAGATGTGGTTGGTCGGAGCGATACGAATAAACTATATTTACCTTTCAGGGTACACACAAGGGTTTGACAAAAATGGTGTTGACCTGCTTCACAGGAATATTTGTGCAAGGTTAAGTCCCGAAAGCGTTCGGAATGTTTCGTCTGAGCATTAGTAGTAAAAAACCACTACATCACCAATCCATGAATGTTATAGACGACCCTAAACAACAACAATGCAAACTATAATTTTAACGACTTACAAGTACAAGTTTTGAAATATATTACCCGGGCAGTTTGGATTCTATCAGTAGTTAGTTTGTTGACAGACACAGCAAGTGAAATGCTCTATCCGATTATGCCGATATATTTAAAGACAATTGGTTTCTCAATTGTGCTTATCGGAATCCTTGAGGGTGTTGCCGAGGCGATAGCAGGATTAAGTAAAGGTTATTTCGGCAAACTTTCCGACACGAATGGCAGAAGAGTTCCATTTGTACAAATTGGATATGCTTTTAGTGCCATTTCAAAACCAATGATGGCTATTTTCATTTATCCACTTTGGATATTTTTTGCGCGTACAATTGACCGTATTGGAAAAGGTATCAGGACTGGGGCAAGAGACGCCATTCTTTCAGACGAAGCAACTCCAGAAACGAAAGGTAAGGTTTTTGGCTTTCACCGTTCAATGGACACCTTAGGCGCAGTTATTGGCCCTTCATTCGCTTTGGTTTACCTATATTATTATCCGCAAGACTACAAAACACTTTTTTTAATTGCATTTGTACCTGGACTATTTGCAGTAATCGCCTCCTTTTATTTAAAAGATAATAAATCAAAAGCCAAAAGCCAAAAAGCATCAACACCTTTTTTTTCATTTTTAAAATATTGGAAAGCAAGTCCGTCAGCATACAGAAAATTGGTCATCGGACTTCTTATTTTTACTTTATTCAATAGTTCTGATGTCTTCCTTTTACTGAAGGCAAAGCAATCCGGGCTGGACGACACGATGGTCATTGGCGTTTATATATTTTATAATCTTATCTATGCCTTGTTTGCTTTTCCTATTGGGATCATCGCAGACAAAATAGGACTAAAATCAATTTTTATTTTCGGACTTGGTTTGTTTGCAATCGTCTATTTTGGAATGGCTGTAAATACAAATCTTTATTTCTTTTTCGGATTGTTTTTTCTGTATGGCATCTATGCTTCAGCGACAGAAGGAATCTCAAAAGCGTGGATTTCAAATATCACTGACCAAAAAGACACAGCTACAGCCATCGGGACGTATGCCGGACTTCAAAGCATTTGCACCATGTTGGCAAGCACATTAACTGGAGTATTATGGTTTCAGTACAGTGCGACAACAGCATTCATTACAACAGCTACCGTAACTTTATTTGTAATAGTTTATTTCCTGACCATACCCAAGCCGACCCCTATAAAAAATCTAACAAGTTAACAACGAGGACATAACAAGGACAGCCTTTAATTGGGTAGAATGTCCTGACGACTGACCTGGTGACTGACCCTAACAGTGATCGCCTCTCACTCCTCGGCTCCCTCCACACTCAATCTGTACGAGCTCAGGTCAGGCAGCATCGGCCCCGGACATACGGACCCCTTAGCCGGCGGTTCATTTAGTTAATGAGTGCCTTTGAAGTATTGATCCGACATTGATTCACAACCTCCTCTTTTGAATCAATCCAAGGTCACCCCATACCACCCTTCGACTCCCTTTAGACGCTCAGGGCAAGACTTGCGACTTACTATTCCTTCAGTATGTTAAGCCCGCGTAAAGGGAACTTGCACCCCCTGGGCACGCTTTATTTATAAGAACTATATTTGCGCTTCAAGCCACACCCATGGTCTAACCGCCAAGAGGGTTTTACACTATGAAAACGTAATTTTACGGAATAGCCACCACGACACAGCTACCTAGCCTTGAACGCAGCAGGCGGGTAGTCAGCAACGATGGCGGCAAGGCGGAAAATGACACCCATTAATTAACGACTATGACATTAACAATAATAATAGCAATTTGCTCTTTACTTATAATTGCGTATTTGTTTGACCTCACTTCTTCGCGGACAAAAATTCCATCCGTTATTCTATTGCTTCTCTTAGGTTGGGCGGTAAGACAATTAACAAGTCTTTTTGACCTTCAGCTCCCTGACTTTTCTTCTGTTTTGCCTATACTTGGTACTATCGGGCTTATCCTTATTGTGCTGGAAGGTTCATTGGAACTTGAATTTAACAAATCAAAAATAAGACTAATTAAAAAATCAGTTTTAGGCGCATTCATCCCAATGATAGCAATGGCATTTTCTCTTGCCTATTTATTTCAATATTTCGGGTCATTTTCACTAAAAGACAGCTTGGTTAATGCTATTCCATTATGTGTCATTAGCAGTGCTGTGGCCATTCCAAGTGTAAGAAATCTTGCTGCGTCCGACAAAGAATTTATCATTTATGAAAGTAGTTTATCAGATATTTTGGGAGTTATATTTTTTAACTTCATTGCATTAAATGAAATTTTTGATGCCCGTACTTTCAGTCATTTTGGTTTACAATTCATAATCATTATTTTCGTTTCATTTATTGCCACTATTGGACTTTCATTCCTATTAAGTAAAATTGAACATCATATTAAATTTGTTCCTATCATTCTCCTTGTCATTTTAATTTACGCTGTGTCTAAAACCTATCACTTGCCAGCACTTATTTTTATTTTGATCTTTGGCTTGTTTATCGGAAACCTGGACGAATTAAAACGTTTCAAGTGGATTGAACGATTTAAACCAGACGAATTAGACAAGGAAGTAAAAAAGTTTAAAGAATTGACGATTGAAGGAGCATTTTTAATACGAGCCTTGTTTTTTCTTTTATTTGGCTACTTAATAGAAACCTCTGAGATATTAAATTCAGAAACGATACTATGGGCGACTGGTATTGTTTTTCTTATTTTTATTTTTCGGACAGTACAATTATTACTATCCAACATTCCATTAAGACCATTGTTGTTTGTTGCTCCGAGAGGCCTTATTACTATCTTGCTTTTTCTTTCTATTGCTCCAACCCAAAATATTTCACTGGTCACCAAATCACTTATTATTCAAGTTATCATTATTACAGCATTTATAATGATGCTTGGCCTCATGTTGTCAAAAGGAAATAAAGAAGCCAAAATAGAAAAAGAAGCCCCGCCGCCAATCGAGTAAGCAAGCCCCCTCTAATCGAAGTCCTCGCTCTAGAAATATAATATAACCTCTCATCCTGGGGGCTTACTAATCAGCAATCTGCTTGGTTAGAACCATGGCCGTCTGTTTTGGAAATAGCTTTACAATAAATTTACATTTAAAAATCATAGAAAGCAAACCAAACCGAGAACAATTTGACCTTGCTGACTGTACTGTTTTGTAAGTCATCAGAAGTAAAAGCTTCACAGCAACAGTTTTGGAATACCCTTGTCCCTATGAACGAATCCTTATACCAGGATGAACAAAATAATGCAATCCGGATTTCAAGTTTGAAAAAATTTGAAGGTGACCTTACCTTTTCCGGATTTGCTGCAAAGTTTGTTGTGGCCGGTCATGAATCCTATCATATCAAAGGCAGAAAATATCTTGTTGAAAAAGGGGAGTATATTTTGGGCAACTCCGGAACCATTGCCACCATGGAGATCAATAGCCAGGAGGATACGAAAGGTCTCTGTGTGGATATTTCCGAGCGGATCATCGCGGAAGTCGCAGACTATCATTTCAAGCAATCTTTGGATATCAAAGAATTTTTGCTCAGTGATCAGTTTCTGGTCAATAAGTATTTAGCATAGGCTTTATAGATGATCTCCATGGTTTTGTCGGGACCATGAACAGTGGATATGAGACGAAAGACGGCGGCGACACTTGGCAAAAAATTGATCTTGGCAAGGCATGTAACAAAATCCGGATGTACCGTGACGACAATGGCAAAGTATATGGCTACGCTATTGGAGTTGATGTCATGAAATGGTGATACGCTTTTTTTATCGGATTCTTACACAAACAAAGAGGTGCAGGCAATGTCTGCACCTCTTTGTTATACGTATGTCCTAAATTTTCTATTCCACTACTACCTTGCCCATCATCCGGAAATCTGCACTTGTCAAGGTTACAATATACAAACCTGAAGGGCCTTCAAAAGGCACCACTACCCTATCTTCTCCATGATAAGGCGTTACATAAATCTCACGGCCCTGAATATCTGACATTGTAATCACACCAGTGCCGATCCGGCGATCGGGTTCGATCACAATGTAATCCCGGGCAGGGTTGGGATATATTTTTAAATCAGAAAGGACCTGAATGTCCTTAGTTCCCACCACCATAACATTATAACAGGCCGAGGTATCGATACAGCCCCCTGAGGAAACAATCACAGCATAGTTGCCGGTAGTCACAGCCGCAAATTGTTGTGCAGTTTCGCCTTCAAGAGGTTGATTCCCGTTGTCACAATCAATCCATTGATAGACCGCTCCTTCCATGACAGCCGTCAAGTCATTTTCAGTCTGGGTGACGTCTACATCAATTTTTATGATGGTAAGATCGATTGTGATGACACTATCGCAACCGGCAGCATTTAAGATCGTATCAAAATAGATACCCGACTCTGTCCATTGATAGTTTGAACTTGGTGAGAGGTAACTATCACATGCAGATTCAGTAAGAGCAGATGTTGTGCTGTTATGAATGATCAGATGAACAATTACTGTACTGTCGCAATCACCGGCGACATCAAATATTTCCTGGTATGTACCTGATTCTGTCCATGTCTGCATACCGCCTGGTAATGAGTACGTGTCACATGCCTCCGCTGTCAATTCCGATGAAGGTGAAATCATAATTGTCAGCTCTACAGTAACCACACTGTCACAACCGGCAGCATTGGGAATGGTGTCCAGGTATATACCTGATTCAGTCCATGTCTCAAGACCATCAGGTGATATATGCTGATCACACGCTGAAACTTGAATATTGGATGTTGTGCTTGAATGAATCGTCACATGAACGGTGACTATGCTATCACATGCACCACCCACAGGTATATATTCAAAGTATGTTCCTGATTCAGTCCATGTTTGCGCCCCACTAGGCGATGTATACCTATCACATGCCTCAACCGTCAACTCCGATGAAGGTGAGGGTATAATCGTGAGCTCCACAGTAACGACGCTGTCACAACCGGCAGCATTGGGAATGGTGTCCAGGTATATACCTGATTCAGTCCATGTTTGCGTACCACCAGGTAATGCATAGCTGTCACATGCAGAGACCACTATTTCTGATGCAGAATGAAGCACGATATTGAGCACAATCGTAATAAAACTATCGCATCCGGCCAAGGTCGGAATCGTATCCATGTACGTACCGGATTCAGTCCATGTCTCTGTTCCGTCAGGTGATAGATAACTTTCACAAGCCGTAACCTGCACTTCAACGGTGTCACTATAATGAACCGTCAGAAAGACCGTGATGATGCTGTCACATTCTCCTGCGAGTGGAACGATTTCCTGGTAGATGCCGGATTCACTCCATACCTGAGTGCCAGTAGGTGAAGTATAACTATCACATGCATCAGCAATAATCTCCATAGAAGGACTGATATTGATCGTTAAATTGACAGTGACTATACTGTCACAACCGACAGCATTAGGAATGACATCCTCGTAGATGCCAGATTCAGTCCATGTCTGTGAGCCACCCGGCAGACTATAACTGTCACACGCAGTGACGGTGATTTCAGATGCACTACTGAGGATAATTGTCAGGTTAATCGTGATGAGACTATCACATCCGGCAGCATTCGGAATTGTATCCTGGTATACGCCGGATGTCATCCACACGTGTCCACTAGGTGAAACAAGGCTATCGCAAGCGGTGATTTCCAAAACCGAAGAAGTACTTTGATATATAGTCAGATTGATGGTCATCATACTATCACATCCGGCAGCATTGGGGATTGTATCAAGATAAATACCTGATTGAGTCCACACATAAGTACCACTGGGTGAGATGTAATTGTCACATGCTTCAACGGTAATCTCTGCTGTGCTGGAATTAAAAATGGTCAATTGCACCGTAATAATACTATCACATCCCACTGCATTCAACAGCGTGTCTAGATAAGTCCCCGATAAGGTCCATGTCTCCATACCATCGGGAGACACATAACTTTCGCAGGCTTCAGCCGAAATCTCTGTTGTTGTACTATTAATAATGGTCAATTGCACCGTGATCATACTGTCACATCCGGCAGCATTGACCAGGGTGTCCATATAGGTACCTGAAACAGTCCATTTCACGAGGCCATCAGGTGATGTAAAAGTGTCACACGCAGTCGCTGATATCTCCGATGACGTACTATTTAGAATGGTCAGCTGCACGGTGATGACGCTGTCGCACCCAATTGCATTGACAATGGTGTCGAGGTAAGTACCTGAAGAAGTCCATTCTTCCAGACCATCAGGTGAGGTATACGTATCACATGTCGTTACTGAAATTTCAGAAGACGTACTGTTGATGATCGTCAATTGTATAGTGATGATACTATCACATCCGCCGTATAGGAGCAAAGTGTCCACATACGTACCTGATACCGTCCATAGCTCAAGTCCATCAGGCGAGGTATACCTATCGCAAGCGGTAGGGCTGATCTCTGCAAATTTAGGTTCGCAAGGGTCAAGGACGACCACAAATATATCCGTATTGCCAAATGCGGAAAGGTTGGACATGCCAGGGCCCGGATTAAAATCAGCCGTCCCTGAAAAATATCCCGTGGTGTAAACGCGATCAGCATCATCGACCATCAGATCAAGCGAACGGTCATCTTCTGTTCCTCCTAATTGAACGGCCCACATAAATACACCGGTCGGAGATAACTTCGATACAAATACATCAAGTCCTCCTGCTGAAGTAAGAAAATAATCAGTCAAATCCGGATCAAAGTCTGCGGTATCAGAAAAATATCCGGAGGTATAAATATTTCCGGCTGTATCTGTTTCAATGGCATGAGGTTTATCAAGCCCTGGACCTCCCATTTGTCTGCCCATTATAAAAGCACCTTCCGCATCTAGTACAGAAATGAAAATATCTTCCTCACCGTTACTGGTCAAGTTAGTTACGTCAAGGCCGGGCTCAAAATCGACAACGCCCTGGAAAAAGCCTGTTGTATAAACACGCCCCAACGTATCCGTATGAATCGCTGTGCCTTCATCAAGTGCATCAGCACCAAATGATACTGCCCAAATTAAAGCTCCATCTTCATTTAGCTTGCAGACGAACGCATCTTCCATTCCGTTGGATGTAAGGTTTGTTATACCTACACCAGGATCAAAATCAACCGTTTCAGCAAAGCGTCCGGTCGTCAGAATATTATTGTCCGGATCGATGGCGACACCACGTGCCATATCATCGCCTGTATCCCCAAATTGATTCGCCCAGATCAGATGACCGGCTTCGTCATATTTGGCGATGAATATATCGTTTCCTCCAGCGGATGTCAGGTTGAAAGTGCCGGCAGCAGGATCAAAATCTGCTGTTCCATTGAAGTGGCCTACCAGCAAGATATTGCCGGCCGTATCCAGTGCCATATCTTTTACCTGATCGTCACTGCTACCGCCAAGTCTTATAGCCCAAATGACATTACCATCTGAATCATATTTGGCTAGAAAAGCATCATAATTACCTGCAGCGGTAAGTTGCAAACTACCGGGACTTGGATCGAAATCAGATGTACCATTAAAATAACCCGCTACATAGAGGTTGCCATCATCATCTATAGCAAGGGCCTCACCATATTCCTCCTGCGCACCACCTATTCGAATAGACCAGACAAAGTTGCCATCTGCATCGAGTTTACTGACAAATGCATCAGCATCTCCCAGTGATGCATAGACATTGAAACCGGGCCCGGGATCTAAATCCGCAAGGCCTTCAAAAGAACCTGTGGCATACACATTTCCGGCACTATCGGCCAGGACAGCATACGCATGATCAGCACTGGTACCTCCGAGGTGGGCTGTCCATCCAAGGTCCTGTGCATTTGAACGCAAAAAACTAAAAAGCACAATGATGTACAGTAAAAAGAATTTCATAGAAAATATTTTAGGTGGGCAAAAAAAAGTGCCGTGACCAGAGGATTGTCACTGGCCCAAATATATATAAATTATTTATATTCGATCCCGAGATATATAGAATCGTACAAAAAGTTTCTCCAAATCCTGTGGGTCGGATTTAATCGAGTGTAAAATGTAAGGATCCTATTACAATTCAGCATCATGCCCCTATTTCACTATTGAAACGCTAACTTGCTGGCTGCTAACTTTTATCCTATGCGTTTTCTCATACTCCTTTCATTCCTTTCGCTCGCTTATTCCTGCAAGAGATCTACCCCATCATCGTCTATCACTTTATCTGACTATTTTACCTATGGAGATTCAGTAGAATCAGCAGGTGTGCGGATGATTCCGATCACTACTCCGGTGGGTGAGTTTAAAGTATGGACAAAACGTTTTGGGAACAATCCCAAAATAAAAATACTGCTGTTGCATGGAGGACCGGCCATGACGCATGAATACATGGAATGTTTTGAAACCTTTTTCCAGCGTGAAGGATTTGAATTTTATGCTTATGATCAATTAGGCTCCTACTACAGTGATCAGCCGACGGATAGCAGTCTATGGACCACAGAGCGGTTTGTGGAGGAAGTGGAGCAAGTACGGAATGCCATTGGAGCTGACAGTACAAACTTCTATCTCGTAGGCAATTCATGGGGAGGAATCCTCGGGATGGAATATGCTTTAAAATACCAGCGGCACCTAAAAGGACTGGTCGTGGCCAATATGATGGCCAGTGCTCCCGAGTATGGAAAATATGCTGATGAAGTACTTGCCAAGCAAATGAATCCCGAAGTCCTTGCTGAAATCGTCTCGATCGAATCGAATAAAGATTTCAGCAATCCACGGTATATGGAATTACTCATTCCCAATTATTACCGCGAACATTTGTGCCGCCTTCCTGAATGGCCAGATGGTTTTAACCGTTCAATGAAACATGTCAATAGTGTAGTGTACACAATGATGCAAGGCCCGAGTGAATTTCGGATCAGCGGACGACTGGCAAAATGGGACATTAAGGATCGACTTAAAGAAATAGCCATCCCAACTTTAATGGTTGGTGCCAGATATGATACCATGGATCCTGCAACCATGGAAGAACAAAGCAAGCTAGTTCAGAATGGGCATTATCTCTATTGTCCGAATGGAAGTCACCTCGCTATGTGGGATGATCAAAAGGTGTTTATGAGCGGCGTGATCAAATTTATTAAGGATGTTGATTCCGATAGTTTATAGAAAAAATGACTAGGATTCATATGAAATCAATACGAGATATCCATCCTGACTTTCTTCATCTGTTACAGTTCAAAGATCAGCATGTAATAAAGCTGTTTTTAGATGTGCGAACATACATTCTCGAAATAAATCCTGAATGCAACGAGTTGGTATAACATACCCATGCATTGACTTCCGTATACTCGCTTTCAGAAAAACTATCTGATGCATTTTGTTTGCTTCCGATCTATACCAAGCACGTAAATTTAGACTTCAACAAAGGAACCTTACTTCACGACCCGCACAAATTGCTGATCGGTACTGGACATCTGATCCGCCATATACCTATTACGAAGACATCAGACTACAGAAATAAAAAAGTAAAAGATCTCATCAAATTTTCCATTGACTTTGCGATCCGGGACATGAACAAGCCGGCAAAAAATGTTGGCCAGACCATTTCAAATATTAAGTAAGTATTGTGTCTATCTGAAATCGTAATTCGTCCTTTTGCCAGAATAGATTAGGCTGTTTCTGCATTTAAAAAAAACTCTCTATCAGGAAATAATCCTGGTGCAAGAGTTTAATTGGTTTTTTGATTCGTGCCACATTATGTTGAATTGAAAATACGGGGAGCCATTTTTTACACGATATTTAATTTTAACGCTTCCCCACCCTTTTTAAATTACCATTTTTCACTATAGGATGGTTCCTCGAAATCAAAACCCCAGCAACCTTCTCAGGCAACGATAATGGCCTGACTCTCGTTGTCCTTATCACAAGCGGGGCATCGCGCAAGGATAAAGACTATAAATAAAATTGCTTTAAATTTTTTAAGTTACGAATAGTTTATTGAGTTATTAATTGATGGCACAAACATATCAAGACCAGAATACGGATGGAAAAGGTATTGCGTATCAGACCTATTTTTTTGAATCTGTGTATGATATATATCAGGGTTGACAGTGACTATGCTTCATTTGATATCCATCTCCTTCCAATATCTTTGTTGTCCAATGTAAACCTGTATGATAGAGGTCTATTTTAATCAGATTGTCAGCTTTATGGCTGAACCCTGGCCATGGTACGTGGCAGGGCCTTTGTTGGCCTTGGTGATGTTTATTCTTCTGTATTTCGGTCATGAATTTGGGATATCCGAAAATTTCCGATTGATGTGCGCTGCGGACGGAGCGGATCAGATGAATGAGTTTTTCAAAATTGACTGGCGTTCCGGAGAGTGGAATTTGCTCGTGGCCCTTGGAGCAGTATTTGGGGGTTACTTAGCCTCGCATTATTTTCTTGGCCCTAATGGTGACATTGCGCACATTAGTGAAGCTACTGTGACATCGCTCAACCAAATCGGCATCAATGTGACACTTGGTGCAGTCCCCATGGTACCTGATTTTATCGGATGGCGAGCCCTGCTTACCTGGCAAGGCCTGTTGATGATCGTGGGTGGCGGTTTTCTGGTTGGCTTCGGTGCCCGATACGCAGGAGGATGCACTTCAGGTCATGCGATCAGCGGACTTTCTGCGCTGCAACTTCCTTCCTTATATGCCGTGATTGGCTTTTTTATGGGTGGACTTGTCGTCACCTATTTCGTGATTCCATTTCTTTTTTAATTCCACAAAACGCTGACGATATGCGAATGTCAAGATATATTTTCGTAGGGATCCTGCTCGGTTTCATCCTTTATAAAAGTGAAGCTGTGTCATGGTTCAGAATTTACGAAATGTTCAGGTTTCAAAGCTTCCATATGTTCGGGACTATTGGGTCCGCTATCATCTCCGGAATCATCATCATCCAGATCATCAAACGGAAACACCTTAAGAATGTAGAAGGAAATGAAATCACCATCAAAGACAAAGCAAAATCACTCCCACGCTATATCCTTGGTGGATTCATCTTCGGCTGCGGATGGGCGCTGGCAGGCGCATGTCCTGCCCCAATGTTTATCTTGCTTGGTTCCGGTCACACTGTATTTATAGCATACCTGATAGCCGCCATGACGGGGACATTTGTATATGGAAAACTAAGGAAAAGTATTCCGCATTGAAAGTACAACGTGGGTATGTGTCCTTTTTCTGAATATAAACTACTGTACAACAAATAACCTGGAAAAAATGCTAACAGAGGTATGCGCATCCAGGACGTAAACCCCTGGTGATAGTGTATGAATATCAATAGTTGTTTTTGAGCCTTCTCCCCTTTTCCTTTGAACCAACCGGCCCGTGAGATCACGAATTTCATACGATACATCTACCGCATCTTCCATTTCTACAATAAGTATGTTGGTTGCCGGATTGGGATTGAAACGGAAATTTAAAGCCGGGTCCTTTCCTAAAGGTGTTGAGGTGGTCACTTCATCACAACCTCTCGTCAAAGCAAAGGCTGAATCAAGCTCAGTCAGATTGACTCCTATATCCTCCCCATCGTCCCCTGCTTTATAATATGGGCTGCTTAGAGAAAGTGCATAACCATGATAGTCAAGGGATGCTCCGGCATAATCTTCAAAACCTACCGCTAAGGCATCCGGGGGAAAATAATTTTCACTAGTTGAATTGAAGTTGGAATACCTGGCCTCGTTTCCACCAATCAGTACATTCTGATGGAAATGTTGGTTGGCATCTGTAATATCCGGAAAATATTCCTGTATGGTATTATTTCCCTGCGACTGACCAGGTCCATAGATTCCCTGGTAACCACCTGTTGAAATAAAGCTATGTGAAAGATTGTGAGTATAGACAAAACTATCCGTCACACCATAGGCCCAAGTCACTGGACCACTCTGAAAAATAGAATTGTGTGTAACAATAACATCCCGGGGTACACCAATTTTTAGAAAGGTGCCATCATTCGGCCCGAAAATATTTTGATCACCAAATGAGGGGCCGTTGATGTCGTCGAAGAGATTGTTTGAAATCATAATCCGTGATGACCGATTACTTTGCGTTTGATCAGCACCTGAAAGGGAAATTCCAGCGCCAACGTGCCGAATGATATTATTCGTGATCAGTACATCACTGACATCAGCTTGTGGAGCAGCTCCCCCTTCTGTACGCACGGTCAGCAGTATCGCATAACCGCTCTGACCTATTGGCAGATCAGCCCAACAGTTTTCCATAATATTACCATCAAGCCAAACTCTCTTTCCTGTTTTTAATTCAAAAAGATTTTTGATCGTCCAGTGTTTGCCAGCATACTCGGGATGACCCACACGCCATGACCACGGCTTAAACATGTGATTATTCCTGACTTCAATATCGGAAGGCACCAGCCCCGGAATGGAAGGCGCGCCACCCCCGATCAGAATATTTTCCCCTGAAGCCTCAAGGTAATTGTTGAGAATCCTGAAGGGCCCGGGTCCATTGATACAAGAGATCGCCTGGGCATCAAATCCGATGCTATGAAAATCGCTTATATACGATTCAATGATCGCAGCATGAGCACAATCAAGGCGAATGCCATACTTCATCACCGTTGCTTCAGTATGACCATGAATAAAACAGCGGTCTACAACAAGATGATGTGGCACCAACTCCAGATTGTTTTGTTGTGAAGAGGTCTCCCCAAGGTTTATCAAACCGAAACTTTGAATTACACTTACATCAGCAGTGATTTCAAGTCCGCAGAGCCTGAAATGGTGCGCATTGGCTTGCGTCCTGAAACAAGGAATGCCAGATAAATTATTTGTCACAATCTTAGGCATTGCGCTGGATTGGGTAGGGAATAACTTATCCCCCGTCTGTCCGGAAGGCTCTATCCTTGATTCATCTTCAGGTAGTAATTCCATTTGTGAAGAAGTGATGATGATCCATTCATCCCCTGCTCCTTTAGCAGGAAGCGTAAATCCTCCATAGAAGGTTGTCCCGGCATCCAATACCAGCACAGAACCTAAAGGTGCGGCATCAAGTGCGTCCTGCAGATTATCAAAATCCCTGTCTACCGGTCCAACTGTGATCCTAAGGTATCCGGCTGTGTCTGGAAAACAGGTGATCACATCCGAAGTGTTTGGAAGAGCAGGCATTTCCTGGGCCGCCGCGAAAGCACGATAGAAGAAAATGGCGTGGAAAAAAAGAATCCATCGTATATAAGCGCCCAGTTTTAATTGTCCTTGAATACCCATGGATTAAAGAAAAGAAAAATAACTGAATGTGGTCATGCTGTTAATCAATTACGTAGACGCAAATGATATCAATCTTATTAAACGCTTGAAGTATTGAAATTAAGTGAATGCCAGTTGATAGCTATCCTATTTCGTAAATGACACAAATACTGCGTAATTGACCGATGTCGTTTAAAAATAAGCTTGCCTCGGCAGGAAAAAATTAACTTCACCCCATGTCAGAAGCTCAACCCTCCCTTCCTGTCTTAACCAACAGGATCTACTCTATTGATCTGTTGCGCGGCTTAGTCATGATCCTCATGGCCCTTGATCATACCCGTGATTTCTTTCATGCAGATGCATTTACTCAAAATCCACTGGATCCCATGACGACCACCCCGTTTTTATTCTTCACCAGATTTATCACCCATTACTGTGCACCGGTTTTTATCTTCCTTGCCGGCATATCCATCTACCTTCAGTCTCTTCGCAAAAGCAAGGCTGAACTAAGTGAATTTCTGGTTAAGCGGGGGCTTTGGTTGATTTTTGTGGAGGCTGTCATCATCACCTTCGCGTGGACATTTGATATTACCTACAGTGTTTTTATCCTGCAGGTGATCTGGGCCATTGGTATCTGTATGGTATTGATGGGTATCGTCATACGCCTTCCGTTCATGGCCATCCTGATTGCAGGACTCTTGATTATGTTGGGTCATAATATTTTTGATTATGTGGAGAGTACACACCATGGTTTGTGGTGGGATTTGATACGGAACGGAAACTTTGCGTTTCATCCACTACCTGGAGGTAGTCAGATCGGGATCATCTATCCTTTTCTTCCATGGCTGGGACTGATGATGATAGGCTATTGCTGTGGCACCATCTATAACCCAAGCTTTAATGCAACGCAACGAAGAAATATACTGCTTTACACCGGAATAGGGTTGATCCTGTTTTTTACACTATTACGGTATTTAAATGTTTACGGCGACCCTGTTCCGTGGTCCGTCCATGACCATACCACGTCTACCATCTTGTCCTTTTTAAATGTGCATAAATATCCACCCTCACTTCTGTTTTTATGCATCACCATAGGACCTGCACTAGTCTTTCTTTCCCTCTTTGAACGTGCGCACAGCAAAGTGACGAGCATCATCAGTGTATATGGGCGTGTTCCGTTTTTCTATTACATCCTCCATTTCTACATACTGCACACATTGTGTATGATCCTTTTTCTGGCCCGCGGACATACGTTTTCAGAAGGACTGCAAAATGTTGCCGGTATTCCATTCCTCTTTCTTGTTCCGGGTGAAGGTTATTCTATAGGTATCGTCTATTTGATCTGGATCCTTGTTGTGGTGGCATTGTATCCACTCTGCCGATGGTTTAGTGCATTGAAGAAACGGAGCACCCATTGGGCCTTGAGTTATCTGTGAAGTTGCTTTAGCTCCCAGCTTCCAGAGTTCACGGACCACGTGTAAAGTATGAGCAAATGGTCAGCTTAAACTGTTTCCAGGATGTTTATTTGATCATTAAACTTTCTTTACAAGCCTACCGCCAATTTTCACTAATTTGTAACTCACCACTCTCGTCTTACATCTTACATCTCACCTCTTACATCTTACATCTCACATCTTACCTCTTACCTCTTACACCTCTTACATCTAACCTCTTACACCTCTTACCTCTTACACCTCTTACACCTCTTACACCTCTTACCTCTTACATCTCAATCCATCTCTTCAACCGTTCCTCCTGCTACACGGTATACCCGACCTGGAAATCTTTCAATGATTTGCGTATTGTGCGTCGCCATGAGAATGGCCGTGTGGTATTCCATAGCAAGCTTGCGCATCAACTGAAGAATGGAGTCCGCCGTTTCCGGATCAAGATGACCAGTCGGCTCATCGGCTAAAATAATCTGAGGTTTGTTGAGTACGGCTCTTGCGATGACAGCTCGTTGTTGTTCGCCACCGGAGAGCTGGTGGACTGGTCTGTTGATCTGGTCAGTGAGCTGGACATCCGTACATACTTCCGATATGATCCTGTCCTGTTCCCCCCGGTCATTGGTACCCGTGGCATCTAACACAAACCGGAGATTTTCATCAACACTCCATTGAGGGAAGAGTTGAAAATCCTGAAATACCATGCCTACGCTCCTCCGAAGTACAGGAATCGTCGCTGATTCAAGTTTCGTCAGGGAAATACCGGCCACCTGGCCATCGCCTTCTCTGAGTGGAAGATCGCCCCAGAGGGTCCGCATCAAGGAACTTTTCCCACTTCCGGTCTTGCCGATCAGGTAGACAAATTCCGCCTGGCTAACCGACAAATTGACATCCCTGAGCACTTTTACGCCTTCCTGGAAGATTCCGGCATTTTTTAGACTTACTATTTCTTTCATGCGTTATATTCAAACCTTTCTATTCACAAATCGTTTTTGATGAAATACCCGCTTACTGGCTATTTTGCCGTAAATTTGCACAAAGATTCAATAGGAACGTGGATAACCCGCAAATGAATACCCGAAGAAGATTCAAACTCATGCCCGCATTAATCCTTGTGCTCATGGCAGCAGGGGTCGTGATGTTGATTTCGGCATCGAAGGACATGAGTACATACAGCACATTCGCCCAGGTCAAACGCTCGGGTGAAACGTCAAAAGTCGTAGGTGTGCTGGCCAAAGACAAACCCATGTATTACAATGCGGAGGAAAACCCGAATCTTTTCCGTTTTCACATGACCGATCAGCAAGGTGAAGTCCACGAAGTCACCCTAAACGCAGCCAAACCACAGGATTTTGAGCTCAGCGAACAGGTTGTAGCCACCGGAACATTTATTGGTGATGAGTTTGTCGCCTCCAGCATTCTGATGAAGTGCCCTTCAAAGTATAAAAACGAAGAGGTCCTGGTCAGAAGCAATATGTAACCATCCATGCAGGACATTCAATATATTGGTGAGCATCTCCTCCCGGGCCGCTTAGGTCATTTCTTTATTCTGGCTGCTTTTGTTTCCGCCGTCCTGTCCATACTGTCTTACAGAAAAACGACACTCCATCCACTTGATACCTCATGGTTACGCCTGAGTCGTATTTCCTGGGCCATCCATTCCTTTTCTATACTGGCAGTCATCGGTATCATTTTTTATCTGATGATCAACCAGATGTATGAATACAAGTACGCCTGGGATCACGTCTCGGCCGATCTCCCTATGAAGTACATCTTCTCCGCCTTTTGGGAAGGACAGGAAGGTAGCTTCCTACTGTGGATGTTCTGGCATGTGGTATTAGGCTCTGTAGTTGTATTGACAGCCAAACGCTGGGAACCTGGCGTCATGACATGGCTCAGCGTAGTTCAACTCATCCTGGTGTCCATGATTGCCGGTGTGTATTTCGCTGATGATTTCAGAATGGGTAGCAGTCCTTTTCTTTTGCTCAGAGACACCTTGCAAGCCCCTGTCTTCAACAATCCTAATTATCTCTCCCTGGTCGAAGGCAATGGACTCAATCCACTTTTGCAAAATTATTGGATGACGATACATCCGCCTACCCTTTTCCTTGGATTTGCATCGGTGACGATTCCATTCTGTTTTGCGATGACAGGATTATGGGAAAAACAACATACCGCCTGGCTCAAACCCGTGATGACGTGGACCTTGTTTTCTACAGGCATTCTCGGACTGGGTATTTTGATGGGTGGTGCCTGGGCATACGAAGCGTTGAGTTTCGGAGGTTATTGGGCATGGGATCCGGTCGAAAATATGTCACTCGTTCCATGGATCGTTTTATTGGCCGCACTTCATGGCAATTTTATAGCGCGACATACCGGCCTGTCCATTAAGACAACTTACATCTTCTATATTCTGTCTTTTCTTCTGGTGGTGTATTCTACGTTCCTGACTCGCTCAGGTATCCTCGGAGAGGAAAGCGTACACGCTTTTACTGAAATGGGCCTTGAATGGCAACTCGTAGGTTTCATAGGTATTTTCCTTGCCGCTGGAATCTATTTCCTCTGGTCCAGAAATAAATCGATCCCTGTCGTCCAGAAAGAAGAACAAATCCAGAGCCGTGAATTCTGGATGTTCGTCGGAGCTATGGTACTGATGTTTTCAGCAGTGCTCATTACGTTTTCTACAAGTATACCTGTATGGAACAAACTCGTGGATGTCTATGGCTCCATCATGGGCAAAGGAGATATGACGCCGTATCACAAAGCGATGCCGCTGGATCCGATAGATCATCATAACAGGTTTCAATTGTGGAATGCGGTGCTGATATCCATACTATCCAGTGTGGCGCTGATGATGCGTTTTGGCGCCATGGGCTGGGCGGAACACAAGAGCAGGTTTCTGAAACATATCGGTATATCCGCCGCGCTTGGCCTGGTTGTAGCCTATCTTTTCTCTTTATGGATTTTTCTTCCAAGTTGGCAGTATATCGTCCTGTTGATGGCAGCAAGTTTTGCGATCGTTTCCAACATTGATTACATGATCAATTTTGCAAAGGGCAAACTCACCTCGATGGCTGTTGCATTGGCACATGGTGGATTTGCGGTGATGTTAGTCGGTATCATGGTCAGTGGGTTAAACAAACGTACGATCAGTCAAAATCGTTTTGCACAGGAAGGGCTGGTCGATGGAATGGATGCCGGACAGAATGCTTTTCTGATTAAGGATTTCCCGATGTTTATGAATGACTATTGGGTCACCTACAAATCAGATACGCTCGAAGGACTCACCAGGAAATACGAAGTTGAGTTTGTTAAAGTGAGTAAAACCGGCGACACGCTGGAACATTTTACAACCTATCCAAATGTCCTCTATGATCGTCAGCTGACAAAAGTAGCGACCGCCAATCCGAATACGAAACGCTATCTGGACAGGGATGTATTTACGTTTGTATCCGGTCTTCCTCCTGAACAACAAGACAGAGCCAATCTGCAGAAGATTGACAGTATGTTGGAATATAAACTCCACTATCTCGCCTCCGGAGATATGG
Organism: Chitinophagales bacterium; assembly: GCA_038203965.1. Classification (GTDB taxonomy): domain Bacteria; phylum Bacteroidota; class Bacteroidia; order Chitinophagales; family Saprospiraceae; genus Opimibacter. The sequence goes on from JBBRDL010000001.1 coordinate 18,557, forward strand.
CGAAGGTAGGATCCTATAGTGTAAGGCTGGACAGCATCATGCTTGGCAGTGCACACGTGGAATATGAAAAGGAAACAGACGATCTCGTTCTTTCAGGCATCGTAACAATTTCCGATTCCCTCGGAGAGCGAAGTGAAAAAATATACCCGACACTGATCGTCAGGAAAGGTTTGCTCTATAGCCTCTCTGACCAGGTCAATGATTTTAATATCCGCGCCAGGTTAAAGGCATCTACACTTGATAGTCTCTTCCCGCTTGATGAACAGCTGTCATTCGAACCGATCATCATCAAAACAGGCCAGACCGTGACCTGGAAAGATCTTGACATCACGATGCAGGGTATTGACAAAACAATCGATCATCCTAACTACCAATTTATGGAGGGTGACATCGCCATACAGGGCGTCATTTCTATAAAAGGAAAAAACAATAAGACGCATATTGCACGACCTCTATATTTTATACGGGACGGAGGTGCTTTAAATATGAAAGCATACGTACCTGAAATAGGTGTGCATGTCAAACTGGAACGTATAGATCCGGAGAAAGAAGAATTTCACCTTTACCTTGCACGTCTTTCATCTGCGCCTGTGTTGCCACTCGAGTTTGCTGAAGATGCTCCGCGTAATGATTATATCGTGCTTGAAGCCATCCTTTTCCCGGGGATCAATTTATTCTGGGCTGGAAGTCTGATTATGTTGATGGGCATGTTCCTTGGTATGTACAAGCGCCTTCGAAAGAAATGATCTCCGCATTAAAAAACCTATGACAAAGATTGTCTGCATCGGAGCCGGGCGGCTGGCAAACCAACTTATGCCTGCACTTGAAGAAGCCGGTTGTGATGTTGTTCAGGTATTTAACCGTACCACCGAAAATGGACGGTTGCTTTCAGAAAAACTTAAATCGGCTACGTATACTTCTTCAATACAGGAAATTGAAACAGATGCGGACCTCTATTTTCTGACCGTCGCTGATGATGCCATTCCTTTTGTTGCTGATCAGCTCATGGGTCACCTACCACAAGATGCTATCATCATGCATTGCTCTGGCATCCTAGGTCTTGATGTAATGCCTTTTAAGCGCAAAGCAGGATTTTATCCGCTACAGAGTTTTTCATCCAACCATGAAGTTTCGTGGCGATGGATACCGCTGGTTATTACGACCCCGGATGAGGAAGTTTGGTTGGCATTAGATGAAATTGCAGGGCGTCTATCTTCGGCAGTATACCGAATGACGGAAGAGCAAAAATCGAACCTGCATATCGCTGCTGTTTTTGCCAATAATTTTTCAAACCACATGCTTACGCTTGCAGCGTCATTGTGTAATGCCCATCATCTTCCTTTTGAAATATTGAAACCCCTTATTCTGGAAACCTTTAGCAAAGCCATTTTGTCAGGACCGAGGGAAAGTCAAACCGGACCTGCTGTACGTGGAGATCAAAAGACGATTGAAAAGCATCTGAGGCTATTGGCAGATCACCCGGAGTTGGAAGCCATATATAGTGTGGTGACGGAGAGTATTCGGAGAAATCATTGATGGTAAGCTGTCAGCTGTCAGACAATGCTATCGGCTTTGAGAAAAATTTAAACGCACTTCGGTGTAAAAAACACTTCGTACTAGACCATCACACTGAAAACTGGCAGCAGACAGCTTCTTCACTTCCTGCTCGGCAAAAGCTTAGCTACGATATCATCGTAGTAAGGTCTTTCCTTAAGACTGGAATGGGAGCCCGGAAAGAAAATAAGATCGAGTTCAATAAATTGATTGGTAGCATCAAAGTCGCGAAGGACCACGGCACATCGTTTGTCATTGATCAAACGGGTATTGTCAATCATTGGAAACTCAAAAAAGTCAACTACAAAAGTTGGATTGACCACTTTATCTTCTTTTCCAGGGATCCGAGTACCGATTTTCAGTGAAACCGAAACCGTTGAATTGACAGTATCTTTCTCCTGGATCGACAGGTGGACAAAGTGGCTAATAGATTGTGTTTTATCTCCACTCGTGAAGGAGTCAATAAACATACAACTAAATGTATCATTGACATTGAAGGCCAGCGAGTCGTAGAAATAAACAAACTTTTCTACAGTTGCTACGCCCTCGAGGGTGGCCAGTTGTTTGGTGGTCACCTCTTTGGACATATCGTATATCCTGTTTTTATATTTTGTATGCTGCACCCTATCAATAGTCTCATTATTATTACGCCGGTTGAGATACGTAAATAGGGGGGTCAGGTTCAGTGATTCATGAAAATTATAGGCCAGAAGTTCCAGCTGAAGGATCTTTTCATCCATCGTCTTTGAATCCTGGAGAATAGTTCCGATGATCGAAGTAAACATATCCTTACGGAGTGCGCTTTCCGATTCTTCACGATTACTCATCAGCTCTGTGTAGAGCCTAGTTTTGGCTTCGTTCTCCTGATTTTTGTTGATATAGTCAGACGCATAATAACTGACTATAGCGATTGTAATGGCTGTAATCAACCCACCTACTGGGTGTAAGATGATTTCAGCTTTGTCCCAGAAGTCTTTCCCGCCTTCCTGCTGCTCTACTGTTTTTTTAGTTGCCATACATCACCTGCTTTTACGAGAGTCAACGTATACCCTGTAGAGTTGTTGGTTGAAAACACATCAAAAGTGGCACCTGCATGGTCAGCAACTTCGAGCTTATATTTTCCAACTTCCTTAATCGTCACGGAAAAATATCCGTTTTTATCCGTCGTGGTCGTGGCGATGACCTTACCGGCCTGTGTTATATTAACTACCTGGCTGATCACGGGCTCTCCGTCTTTTTTGATGGTTCCAAAAATCTCTCCTGCAAAGGTCAACGAAGGGATGAAAAAGAGCAGCGATAAGATGATGTTTCTGGTATTCATAATTTATATTTTTTAAAGCTCGTTAGAGATTAAAGGCTGGATATACCATGCCCTGATGTAAAAATAGGTCATTTTAGAAAAGGAGTGAGGCACAAATCTCAATGTCATACCGGATCTCATCTGCTTAACAGCCCATAAATCAAGTACGCCAAGATAACGCACTTCACTGCAGTTTGTTACAAAATGAGGATTCCCGACCTGTCCGTAAGCGTATTTTAACCTGCCTTTAACCTTTGGAGGAAAAGGGGCCCTCCCGCGGACGCAGGTTTAACCTACGCCCAACTTTGTTTTTTCTTAACCCAACTTTGTTTTTTCTTAGCCCAACTTTGCTTTTTATTATTTTTTGACTTATGTCTTCTTTCTCCCGACAAATCCTTCTCCCTTCAACTTGCTATCCGCTCTTCACCTTTATCAAAGCTGAAATCACATCCAAAGCGCATTCATAATGCGTATGATTATTGATCACGAAGTCTGCTTGCCGTTTGAAAGGTTCAATGAATGATCTGTAGGCGGGCAGCACATGATATTCATAGCGATACAATACATCTTCCAGCGGATAATTTCGTTCACCTGCATCCCTGATGATCCGTCGCTTGAGTTTGATGACATCTTCGGCATCAATAAATATTTTGAGATCCAGGAGATCACGGATTTCATCGAAATAAAAAACAAAAAGACCTTCGACGAGGATCACAGGGGCAGGGTTATAGGTGAAAATAGTCGAGGTTTGTTTAGGATTATTAAATACATATTGTTCCTTCTGAACCTGTTTGCCTGAAACCAAAATCTGAATATCTCTTAGAAAGGAGGCGTCATCAATCGATTGTGGAAGATCAAAATTCTGATATCCGGCATCGTCCCATATTTGTTTTTCGCGGGGATGATAATACTCATCCTGGGAGATGATACAGAGTTGGTCCTCCTTGAAAATATGGCGCAATTCATGAATAATACGTGTCTTCCCGGATCCGCTGCCGCCGGTGATACCGATAAGGTAAGGTTTCGATTCAGTCATTACTTACTTATATGTGGGCGAAAATAAAGAAAAATTAAGTGAGCAAAAATAGATGTGGATCCTTGCATTTGAAGCTATTCTCATTAACACTTTGCTTATTACCAAGTACATACGGCCATTTGTTGACTTTTTTTAATCGCAGAATACGCAGAATTATTTTAAAAAGTGGATTTCCACAAATTTGAATTTCCTTAAAATTGTTTACGCCAATGCCTTCGCACACGTGGACGATCCCTTGCCAGCTGCTTTTTGTGAATCTGATAACTGGAAGCTGGTAGCTGCACACTTCCTTTAATTCTAAAAAATCTTACTTTACACGTCTTATTACAACCCTATGTATTGGATGGAAGGCCTGGGCCGGGCAATTCTTGGAATAGCTTTTCTTATTGGTGCATGTTATCTCCTGAGCAAAAAGAGAAAGCAGATCAACTGGCGTACGATCGGTTTATCATTACTTATGCAGATCGTTCTGGCGCTATTGATCCTCAAAGTACCGTTCTTTAATACAATCTTTGACTGGATAGCTTCGGTGTTTGTCAAGGTGCTTCAGTATGCGCAGTATGGATCTGAATTTTTATTTGGTTCCCTGGTCACCAAGTCGGATTCATTCGGATATATTTTTGCTTTCCAGGTATTACCAACGATTGTTTTTTTCTCGGCCCTGTCGAGCATCCTATACTATTTTGGTATCCTCCAGGTCGTTGTAAAAGGCATGGCCTGGGTCATGGCAAAAACTCTGAAGATTTCAGGACCTGAAAGTCTCTCCGCTGCAGGCAATGTTTTTCTGGGACAGACTGAAGCGCCTCTTCTGATACGTCCATACCTTGAAAAAATGACCCGGTCTGAAATCCTCTGTATTATGTCAGGCGGGATGGCCACTATCGCCGGTGGTGTCTTTGCTGCTTATATCGGATACCTCGGTGGGGATGATCCCGAGGCTAGGGTATATTTTGCAAAACATCTGCTTACTGCCTCCATCATTTCAGCCCCTGCTGCTGTAATGGCTGCAAAACTTCTCCTACCTGAAACTGAAAAAATACACAATGCCGAAAACCTGGACATGGTGAAATCCGAAGCCAATAATTTGCTCGATGCCATCTCCACCGGCACCACAGACGGTTTAAAACTCGCCGTCAATGTTGGCGTGATGCTATTGGTATTTACCGCCCTCATATATCTTGCCAATGGTATGCTCCTCAAAGTGGGCCAGATCGGCGGATTAAACGAATGGGTCATAAATATCACCGGAGGAAAATATGAAGGCTTCAATTTCACTTTCATTTTAGGTGTATTATTCAGTCCTGTAGCCTGGCTTCTGGGCACGCCGTCGCAGGATATAATGCAGATCGGTCAATTGCTTGGACAAAAGACAATGATCAATGAATTTGTGGCTTATGCTGAATTAAATAATCTTCGGACTGCAGGGACCAACCTGGATCCCAAATCTATCCTTATCGCTACCTATGCGCTTTGCGGGTTTTCAAATTTTGCCTCTATCGGAATTCAAATAGGTGGTATTGGAGCTCTCGCTCCGGGGCAGCGCAAAACATTAACTGAACTTGGTATCTATGCCCTTATTGCCGGTACGATAGCCTCCTTCTTCACGGCTATTCTGGCAGGCGCACTATACAATATCGGCAGCTATTGATGACTAAGGGCAAGCGATAATCGCTCTGTTTGAAATAATTTTGATTCGCCTGTATTTTCATTAAACAAGAGCGCGGTTATACGTGCTTCAATGAGTGAGGTCTTTTGATGGATCGGTGATACACCATAGAAACTCACCTGATCAATATATACGCCAGCTTCTGCCGGCTGTAGCCCACCCGAGCTCCGCCAGTTTACTCCATTCTTATCCTGGTAAACGAACTCCATCCGATCTGCCTTAACAGATGGTGATTCATTTTCTACCGGTAAGCTGGTAAGGGAAATGGGGACATAGCAAGGATCCACTACGCCTTGAAGTAGTAAGATGGTCTGGGATAGATCCGATCTATTACCCAACGCGTCAATCACAGTTACTTCAGCATGTATATCAACCGTACTATCCTGAAGTGTCACAACGATACTAGGGGTAGTCGCTCCGTTGTACCATTCGTATTGGAATGGAGGTGTGCCCATAGGCCTTACACTGAGACTGACATGTCGTGGGCTTTCCAGTTTTGCTTCAATTGATACCAGGCAAGGCACTTGTGTTGCCGGATCAAAATAAATACACTGTGTGTATTGACATCCGGTAAAGGCGAGGGACTGGAAACAAACATTTATCGTCTGCTGGTATCCGACTGTACTTTGAAATTCATGGAAAAATGAAGTGGCTGAAGCATCATTAAGATCTTCCCAATAACTAAAACCACTCATGAAGAGGCCTGGATGAGTGGTCAATAAAACATCAAAACTATCCAGTTCCAGGTTAGACATCACCAAATCCTTTTCTCCAACATCTAACGTATTGCTAAATGCCAGCGTTGGATCACTTATTAAAGGCAAAGACTGGAAAAATCTGAAAGACCATGAAGGAGCGCATTGCTCCAGACAGCCATCCTGACTTAAGACAGCCGTATACACGTTTAATGAATCCTCTTGCCCGACGACAGGAAGCATCGTCCATAAATTTTTCCCTGCTTCGATGTCAATTGACTCATTGCCAAATGATGCCTTCATACCAAAAGATGAATCAGCTGAAAAGCCAGTGGGAATATCCTGTGGGTCCTTGACACATGAGATCAACAATCCGATCAGAATAAACACAAATACCATATGAAGTTTTCTAGCGTCCATAGATAAGGTAGTTTAAAGTGACAAAAGGATGTAATGCAGCTATTGCCCCATTCCAGTAATACCCTTCCTGAGTTAAGGCAGCGTCAGGAATAGTGATGGAAGAAAAATAAATATCGGTCCCTGCCATAGCTGACAGCCGAGGTGTGAGTTGATACCCGTAAGAGACATCTGCTGTCCAATTTAATTTGCGAAGGCCATTTGTATTTAACCAGGTATTGGTTGAAGTTTCTAACATGTCTGGAAAAAACTGATCCTTTGATTGAATCACAATAGTACCCTGGGCACCATATAAATATTGAATCCCTCCATGCACGCCTAACAGATGACGATGCATCCGATACTGTAGTCCGAATCTCGTGTATATAAAATAAAGCCTTTCCGGCGTCAGTGTATTAAAACTACTTCTTGTCCCAAAACCTGACTGATTTACTGTTGATGTCCGTTCAAAATCAAAACCCCCATCCTGCATCAAATAACCTAAAGACCATGCCAATTGGACTTTCGGACTGAGTTTAAAACCAAGACCGGCCCCTGCCCGAAATTTCCATCCAGATGTATAATCCGGCTTGGATGCAAAAATCATCCCGACTCCTGTTTCACCAAAAAGATAAAGTGATTTTTTAAAAGAAGTTTGTGCTTTGATTAAACCCGGTACATCATTGGATGTATAATGAATTCCTTCCACCAGGAGTGGATCAATATATTGTGTAGCATGGTTAGTTCTCTTCTCCGGAAAATTCGTTGCAGCTAATTCAGGTTCCGCATTTAGTTCAGCACTTTTTATAATAACGGCTACTGGTTGAGTTGTCATTGTAACAGAACGCATAGCCTCATCATCCACGAGGAAATAACCGTTTGCAGCAGGATCAATTTGTTGGAGTGATTTACCTGATTGCTCATCTGACCGGACATTAGGATAGACTGCAGAAGAAGTTTTGTTTTGCAGCGCTGAGGATGTTTTAGAAGTATATGATTTATTTGAAGATAGTACGTCACTCGATGATGTGGGTGTATTTAACCCAGATGACGAAGATCCAGCATTGACTGATTGTTCCATCGTCGTGGTTGGTTGCTTATCAGTGGTATTGGATTCTTGTAAAACTTGATTTTGCTGTGTGCTACCGGAAGCCAATTCATCCTTGGCAGTTGGCTTCTCTTCGCCCGTTTTTTCTTGCTTAGGCAAGTCCATTCTTCCTTCATCTTTGTTCGTCAAAAAGAAGAAACCAACGACTACTGTGGCGACTATCAAACCACCGAGCCACCAGAAGGGAAATATTCCCCGGCGATTTTTATCATTGAGGAGCTCTATCATTTCCGAACGATGTTTTTCATCCATTGGAAATTGCTTCTCCTCCCATTTCCTTTTCAGGATATCATCGAAGTTTTCTTTCATTTCAATGATGTTGTTTTAACCTCTTTAACTAATAATTCTTTGATCTTCTTACGTGCTTCGTGAACATGCCACTTGGAGGTCCCTTCCGAAATATTCAAAAGGGCTGCTATTTCTTTATGTGCATATCCGTCGATTGCAAACAAATTGAAGACCTGTTTGTCCATCGGAGACAACTTGTTGATAACCGACATCAGGTAATCGATATCGGTTTCTTCTGTGATCTGGCTTTCCTCATGAGAAGGCCAATCCATATCCTGTGTCAGCTGGCCATAATAGACATGGTGCTGGTAATGTTTCTGCTGCGATCTGAATTCATCAATAATGCTTCTCAGCGTAATCTTTGAAATCCAGGCTTTGAAAGATCCATTCTGATCAAACTGCCCAAGGTGTTGAAGTACTTTTAAAAAACTCAGATTAAGTCTGGAACCTGCTTCGTGCTTGTCCGTACAATATCTAATACAAATAGACATCATGTAACTGTAGCATTGGTCATATAGCCGGAGCTGAGCCTTCCGGTCTCCCTGTATACACTGCCTGATCAGTCGTTCTTCTATATTCATACAAGATGTAGAAAAGGCCGCCGACGCATCATTCCCTCTAAATGACTTGCCGGCAGCCTCTTTCTCAAAAAGAGATCTTTAGTATCCTGAACATTAATCTTGTTTTATAAAGCGTCCGAAGTAGAGGCTCTGATCACCCTTCAGATTGATTTGATACAACCCGGGAGCAAATGATCCGAGACTTATATTGATGACGCCATTTGTATTTCTTTCGCTGCCCGCAGAGACAACTTTTCCTTGCATGTCTATCAATTGGAATTGATAATTTGTATTCACACCTGGCACAGGAATATTGATTTCATGTTTAGCAGGATTAGGATATAACTTGATCTCTTGCATGACAGGTTCTTCCACTGCAACTGATCCCTGATCAACGATCAGCGTGACGTTGAGGCGCTCAGGATTTTCAGGTGTCAAGGTTACCCATATATCAGGTGATGTAAGTCCCGCGATATCATAACTAATCCTGTACGTACCATATGGCAGATCAGTAAAACGGAAACCTCCATCAGGCATACTATAGGCATATCCAAGTGGCTGCCCCTGTGCATCTTTGATTAGTACTGTCGCACCCGATAAGCCACCTAAACCTCTTGACTCTTCATCTTCTCCGGCAACCAGACGGTTAGGATCAGTGATAAATCCGCCGATCACTCCACCGCCACCATTAGGAATATTAGCGCTGACCATTAAAATATCTGTTGTCACCGTTAACCAGTTTGGCAATACATGAGGCATTGCTGCTTCCCATGTTGTACTATTCCAATGATAGGTCGGAATAAAATCAGCAGCATTAGCTGAACCAGATTCTAATGCAGCTTTAACAAGATATATGCCATCCGCTAAGCCATCGATTGAATAAAATCCATTCACTATGAGCGATGAATCCGCCACCTCAAACGAAGTACCTGTATAAAGCTCATATTTATAAGCAAATACCTGTCCTTGAAGAGATACAAGAGTGTCACCAAAAACATACCCGCTGATCACGTTCTGTGCTCCACCCGGAATAAGGGAATCTATAGTAATACATGTAGTAGCTACGCATCCAAAAATCGTTGTAACCTTAGCACAATAGGTGCCTGGTTCTGCAATTTCAAGCCACTGCAACGTATCTCCTGTAGACCAGTATACCAATGCAACCGGATCAGCAGATTGAATCTGAATAGTAGGATATGGACTAGGACTATAATATAAACTCACGTAACAACTGTCATACTCGAAGTTACAACCTGAGGCTACGCATCCGATCGAATCAGTCACGGTGACGCATAAATCATGAAAACCAAAATCTATTTGCACAGCAGGTTCAGTACTGCCATTAGACCAGAGGTAAGAGAAAGGTGGAATACCCCAAGCGTTAGCCGTATATTCAACATATAATCCTGAAGACGGATCTGCAGCAATCCATACACCGCAGGTATCAATATTCCAGAAGTAAATATACGCACATGCTGTATGGATACATCCTCCACCGGTTACCGTAACACAATATTCACCTTCTGTAGTGACCGTGATGACAGGTCCTGTTTCACCTGTACTCCAGAGGAATGTTCCATTTTGATTGGGATCATTATAGATGGTTGCGGTCAACTCAGCCGTATTATTCGACAAGTAATTAGTGGATATATACGTCTCACAAGGAAGATAGAACGAATCTGCACAAGCAACCGTCTCACAGCCAAATGAAGAAGTGACGGTAACGCAGTTATAATCTGTTGGATTATTAATCGCTGTTATGGCGTTGGTGTCACCATTAGACCACAGATATTCAAATGTTCCGAAGCCCCATACATAGGCTTCAGCATACCATTGCCCCGAGCTATCTGGATATTGAATGACCCATGCCGAACAGTTAGTGCCAAGATTTTCGAAGTCTACATAGGTGCATGCTTCAGCAATACAACCTTCCCCAAGGGTGACGGTCACACAATACTCTCCTGATTCAGTTACGGTCAGGACCTGTGTTGTTGCCCCATTTGACCATAGGTAGGATGGTGGTATTCCCCCAGGCAAATTGAAAATCGAATCAGTATAGACATATAAAATAGCCGTAGAGGTATCCACATAATCCAGATCAATCCACGCATAACAAAAATTACTGCCGTCAAAACATCCTGTGGAAACACAATCGTTTGCATCTGTCACCGTCGCACAATACGTCAGTGAAGGATCTTGGGGGTAAATATACTCTGTCGTTTCCCCTGTGCTCCATAGGTATATTAATGGTAGAGCAGGTGTATAAGCTATCGCCTGTAAGGCAAATGTATTAGAATCAGAAACGAAAGCGTGGACATAGGTATAACATGAATCTTGTCCCCAACCGTAATCATAACAGGATGAAGTGGAGCAACCAACGGCATCGTACATCGTGACACAATACAAACCGGGACCATTAGGGTATAACACTTGAGAAGTGTCTCCAGTATTCCAAATATAATAAATGGGCATCTGACCATATCCCTGTGCATATAAGCCGCCGATACCAGGGTCTTCGTAAATGTAAACTTCACAGAAATTGAAACCTTCAACAATAATACAGGTAGCATAAGAACAACCTGATGCGTCGGTTACCGTTACACAATAAGTACCTTCACCAACATCTTCCAAGGTTGAAGTGGTTTGTCCGTTTGACCATTGATATGCAAAAGGTGCAATACCTGAAGGAATGACTTCAAGATTGAACGTACTGCTATCAGGATTCATATACGAAACGATGTAGGCAAAACAAAAGCCTGTGGAATCAAGATTGACTTCTATACAATCTGTGAGGGTACAAGTAGTATCGGGATATACCGCAGTAACACAATACGTACCTGAGGACTGTGGAATGATCGTCTGCGTCGTTTCACCTGTTGTCCAGCTAAATTGTGTTGCAAATCCTGGTGGAGTCCAGGCTGTCAACTGAAGCTGACCCTGCGGATTCCACTCTTCGATTATAAATAAAATACATGAATCTATCATGAACTCCTGGCAGTATATAAAATCGGCCTGGAATATTTCATCACCATTGAGTATTGTAAAAAACTGGCTTTCTGTTGTTCCCAAGCAATCAACCATACTTACTTCTACAAAACCAAGGACATTAGGTCCGGGACCTTCTATATCCACAGTATACCCCCCTATGACGTCTGTATAAACGCTTTGCAATTCAGCCGTCGAATCGGCGAAAAAGACGGATACCAGGATGTTGACCTCTTCTTGAGGGTCACCTGTGATACTCGTCACTGTGCCATTGACATTCACATTCTGTGCCATGGCACCTAGCCAGGTCATTACGGTAAGGAGGGTAAATAGTAAAAGTTTTTTGTTGAACATACGGTTTGAAATTATGATTTGGTTTTAAAATTACCTGTTTCAACCTACTATACGGCCCGTTCTGATGAAAGGTTGGGGTGTGAGGGCAAAATTTTCACTTTATTTGTACATCATGGCGACTATTCCACTGGCTGAGCGGCTGAGGCCCCGGTCTATTGCAGATATCCTAGGCCAGGAACATCTCTTAAGCGAGGGAGCAGTATTACTAAAGGCTATCAGGTCAGGCAAACTACCTTCCATGATTCTTTGGGGGCCACCAGGGGTTGGAAAAACTACGTTGGCCAGAGTGATTGCCGGTGAAATGGGAAGATTCTTTATCCCACTATCCGCGATCAATAGCGGTGTAAAAGATATCAGAGATGCTATCGACCAGGCCAAAAAGCAGCGGTTTTTTGACCGGCCCGGCCCCATCATGTTTATAGATGAGATACACCGGTTTAGCAAATCACAACAAGACAGCCTTTTGGGCGCTGTGGAGGATGGCACCATCACGCTCATTGGGGCCACTACCGAAAACCCCTCTTTTGAGGTTATTTCGGCACTCTTGTCCAGGTCTCAGGTTTATGTCCTGAAGCCGCTTGATGAGGAAAGCATGCGTAAGTTGATCGCCAGGGCGATCAGCCAGGATGAAGAACTAAAGAAAAAACAAATCATCATTGAAGAGGATAATGCCCTTCTCAGACTGACAGGAGGTGATGCACGCAAATTATTGTCCGCGCTTGAAATTATCACGAGTCAGGAAGAAGGACCGATCATCATCAATGATGAAAATGTGTTGCATGCCATACAACAGAATATTGGATTCTATGACAAAGGTGGCGACCAGCACTACGATATCATTTCAGCTTTTATAAAATCGATACGCGGGTCAGACCCAAATGCTTCTATCTATTGGCTGGCTCGAATGTTACATGGCGGTGAAGACATCAAATTTATTGCGCGCCGACTTGTCATCCTTGCTGCTGAAGATATAGGCCTGGCTAATCCGAATGCCATTTTACTTACACAGGCTTGTGCGGATGCTATCCAGTTTGTGGGCATGCCGGAGGCCAGAATCATCCTGTCACAAACGGTGATCTTTTTGGCGACGAGTGCTAAATCCAATTCCGCATACGAAGCCATAACTGCTGCATTGCAATATGTTGCATCATCAGGTCCTTTACCTGTACCTCTTGCCTTGCGCAATACACCAACACAAATGATGAAAAACATGGGTTATGGTTCAGGGTATCAATATAGTCATGCCTATGATGGTAATTTTGCCCAGCAGGAATTTATGCCTGAAGATGTTGCCGGCACCTCCTTTTATCATCCTGGTAATAATAAGCAGGAAATGGATATTGAAGCCAGAATAAAACACTGGTGGGGAGAGAAGTATACGTGATCTGTGATCAAAAAAGCAAAAAGTTAAGCGTAAGCTAGCTTACGCTTGCGCGTATGCAAGTTTGAACTTGAGAAAATACGTGTGAATGTAAGCGTACCCTTCATTTTTCTACGACATTCACAACTCACGAGACTTGTTGTAGCCTGGATTGACATATGATTTTTCTGGCCGTTGAAAACGGCTCACAGACTTTCCTCTAACCTATAATCCTTGTGATTTGTCTCCCGAGGACGTAGGTCAACCTACGCCCAACTTTCACAATTCACAATTCATACTTCGACTACCTCAGTACAAGCAACTTTCACAATTCACAATTCCTACTTCGACTACCTCAGTACAAGCAACTTTCACAACTGACAACTCACAACTCATGCCTCGGCCGGCTTTCTCACATCCTCGTGCTACAGCTCAGCAACCACAATTGACAACAAACATTTACCTTTCGCCCATGATTATCTACAAATTCGGAGGCACCTCACTGGGCAATGCAACAAGAATGAAATCCGTTGCCGATCTCATCACCCGTGACGACCACCAAAAGGTTGTGGTTCTTTCAGCAGTGTCAGGCACGACAGACACACTGATCAGACTTTCTAATGCTACTGCAGAAGAAGGTGAGGAGATCATTGCCGGCATGGAAGGTCAGTACCAACAATATGCCAATGATCTTTTGGCCTATGCTGAATGCAAAGAAGCGGCTGATCGATTTCTTGAATATACATTTGCTTCTCTTCGCGAGGCGCTTGGAAAATCAATGCCGCGGGACGAAAAATGGTTTGTCGCCTATGGAGAAATTATTTCGACATCCTTGTTCAGCCTGCTGATGGTGGAACGGGGCATCAGCTCTGCTTATATAGCAGCATTGGATTTTATGCGTATCCGTGAGAGCGAACCTGACATGGAAGCCATTAAAACGCTTTTGCCTGCCGTGATGACTGCAGCAGGCGATGTCAAAATCTACATAACACAAGGATACATCTGCAGAAACGAACTGGGCCAAATCGATAATCTCCGACGCGGCGGAAGTGATTATTCAGCTACCATCATCGGTGCTGCAATGCTCGCGGACGAAATCCAGATCTGGACAGATATAGACGGAGTCCACAATAATGATCCGCGCATCGTTAAAAAAACAAGCCGTATCGATGAGTTGAGTTATGCTGAGGCCGCCGAACTTGCCTATTTCGGAGCGAAAATCCTCCATCCACTTTGTGTTCGACCTGCACGGGAAACCGGCATACCCATCAGACTCCTCAACACCCTCAATCCTGACGCGGAAGGGACTATCATCCACCGCGAAAACCTCTCTGAAAAAGGAGGTGTAAAAGCCGTTGCCGCCAAAGACGGAATCATTGCCATCAATATCCGCTCTTCACACATGCTCATGGCCCACGGTTTCCTGCGCAAAATTTTTGACGTCTTCGAGCATCACAAGACTTCCGTCGATATGATTACCACAGCAGAGGTTGCCGTCAGTCTCACCATTGATGATGATACCAACCTCGACAAGATCATTGCCGAATTGCAAGACTATAGTACGATCACCGTAGACAAAGACCAGACAATCATTTGCGTCGTAGGTGATTTCCGAAAAGGAGATGCCGGAATTGCTGTCCAGGTGCTCAATCCCCTGAGGAATATCCCAATCCGAATGATCTCCTCCGGAGGAAGTGAAAGCAATATCTCTGTCCTCATCGATTCACAATACAAACAACAGGCGCTAGAAGCATTAAATCAAGACCTCTTCGGCCAGACTTAATCATCTTGTAATCAAAAGCTGTATTTTTTGCATACCCTTATCTGTAACGGTAACAAGCACCAGATAAGGAGTAAAACAAATGTCCGGGAGGCGACTAACCGATTAAGAGGATTATCAGCCGTATCCCTATCTTTAGCCCTTCAAGTTTTACCGCAAAGCAATTTCATGTCTACAGTTCAACATTTGGCACACGATCATAAGATCATTGAAGAGACCGCCCGTCAGTTTGCCCGCACGAATATCCTGCCCCATGTGATGGAATGGGATGAAAGCCAGCATTTTCCTATGGATTTGATGCATCAGTTAGGCGAACAAGGCTTACTCGGGGTGCTTATTCCAGAGGAATATGATGGTTCTGGTCTTGGCTACCAGGAGTATATCACCATTATCACGGAAATTGCCAAAGTCTGTGGCTCCATAGGCTTGTCCCTTGCAGCCCATAATTCGTTGTGCACAAATCATATTTACACGTTTGGTACTGAGGAGCAAAGGCGCCGATGGCTCCCTAAACTGGCGACAGGTCAGTGGATCGGAGCCTGGGGACTTACTGAACCCAATACAGGAAGTGATGCGATGCGCATGCAATGCACCGCGGTCAAGGACGGGGACGACTATATCCTCAACGGAACCAAGTGCTGGATCACCCACGGGAAATCCGGGCATATAGCCGTGGTCATCGCCCGTACCGGTGATTTATTGGACAGCCGTGGTATGACAGCTTTTGTGGTAGAAAGAGGCACGCCGGGATTTAATGCAGGCAAAAAAGAAAACAAACTGGGCATGCGTGCTTCAGAAACTGCAGAAATAATCTTCGAAGATTGTCGTGTCCCCGCAGCTAATATTTTAGGGAAAGTAGGTGATGGCTTTGTTCAGTCTATGAAAATACTGGATGGTGGCAGGATCTCAATTGGTGCTTTGGCACTGGGCATAGCAAAGGGAGCTTATGAAGCGTCCGTGCAATATGCAAAAGAAAGACATCAGTTCGGACAGCCTATTGCCAGTTTCCAGGCGATCAGCTTCAAACTGGCGGATATGGCTACCAAAATTGAAGCGGCTGAAATGCTTTTACGCAAAGCGGCTGATTTAAAAAATGCCGGCAAAAATTGTACGAAGGTTGCCGCCATGGCTAAATACTATGCTTCAGAAATAAGTGTGCAGGTATCGACAGATGCAGTGCAGATTTTTGGCGGATATGGATATACCAAGGATTTCCCAGTGGAGAAATATTATCGCGACAGCAAATTGTGCACTATCGGTGAAGGCACTTCTGAAATTCAAAAAATAGTGATTGCCAGGGAGCTGGTCAGAGAACTTTAATTCATTACCATTTTCTCTACCCATTGCTGATTGCCGTTACGCAACAGCAGCAAGTACATTCCGGCTACTTTATTGGAAAGTTGAACCCGAGTATTTGGGCCATTTTCATAAAGGCTCACATGCTGTTTTCTGCCAAGGAGATCATACATTTCAATGGTCCAATTCCTTTCACTTTTCCAGGTCACATCCACTACCCCATTTCCTAAACGACCTTCGATGTGGTAAGGCTTTTCTGCAAGTCCATCCACATCTGTGACACTGGTGTATCCAACCAATAAACCTGTGGAAAATAACTCAAGACCTCCTCTTTGATTGCCGATGATTAATTCATACACACCATCATTATTGAGGTCAGCCAACGCGGGAGCACTCCTGTTACCGACATCGATTGATCCAAAGTTATCCTCTACTAAAGTGATGGCACCTGTTTTGCCATTTTCGAGATGATCATATAACAATAGATTTCCCAGGTCACTTCCTGTCATCAATACCAAGCCTGACTGTGTGCGCACAATAGATGGTGTACTGAATTGTGGTAAACCAATTTGAATGTCAAACAATACCCGGCCAAAGCATTGGGTATTGGGTGCAGCTGTTGGATCAGGATTAAATAAAGCCGCACCTGCCGCGCCTATGTTTTCAAAATAATTAAGATTACTGCAACGCCCATTGACATCTGCATTACCTGTTCTTTCTCCTATGACAAGGTCACCTAATCCATCACCATTGATGTCCATGATTTGGGGTGTGGCTGATACGCCTACCGCGATATTCATAAAGGGATGTACCACGGTTTCGAAATCCATTTCTTGACCTTCACTTGCTTTATTCCTGAAGAAAAACAGCTTTCCATTCTGATCCCCTACCACAAGGTCAACAGATCCATTACCATCAATATCCCCAAAAGCAGGTGCGTAATCAAAAATGGGTAGCACGGCATATTGTGCCATATCAAGGAAATCATCATCCACACGCTCGAAATAAGGTTGTGTTGGTGTACCCTGGTTTTCAAATAACCATAGGGAAGGAATACGAGTTACTGCACCCTCGGCATATCTGTAACCTCCCATGATCAGGTCAGGCAATCCATCACCATTTACATCTGCTACCGCGGGACGGCTATGGGATCCTATGTCAATCATTTCATTCTGAAGAAAACCTTTTTCTTCCAGTTGATAGTTTAGCGGCCCGACTGCTAAATCATCATCATAGCGCCACACACTTTTCCTGTCTTCAGCTAGGGCAGTTGTATTGATAGCTGCCAGGAATTCAGGTTCAGGATCATCATCCAACTCTACACTATAGCCTGCTACAAAAATGGGTAAATCAATCGGTCTGTTGGCGGAAGGGAAATTGAGTTCCTGCTCGGTCATCCAGGCTTCACTGGCATTAAGCCCATTGCGTAAAAAAATCATACGCCTTGACCCGATATCTCCTAAAAAAGCATCTTTATCGCCATCAAAATCAACATCAAGAGCCAAAACAGTACTTCCGGAATGTCGGGGAAGAATTTCTTCCTCACCGGTAAAATTTCCATCTGAACACATGTCCGGATCATCACTGAGATAAACGGTTTCGCTAATATCATTTTCCAATATCTTACCCCAACAGAAGTCATCCAGGATAAATCGAAGAGAGTCGGCACCCCAACCGGATTGCACGGATTGATTGGCGAAAAAACTTATAAAACCACCACCGGGCTCGAAAGCCAGAACATCAATATCACCATCTCCATCCACATCCGTGATAGATGGTATATCCTCCCACGAAACATACATGTTTGTAAAATCACCTCCGGATGGCACTTGGAGATAGGACTTGCCACGATCCCACAGTTGGGTAAAACTCCATTGTCCGTTTTGATAGGCCCCTTTATACACCGTGATACCCGGGATACCAAACCCGACAGAGCTGGTGAATATATCTTCAACTCCATCCAGATCAAAATCAGCAATATGCACCCATTGGAAAAGATTAGGAAAGGAAGGCAAATAGCTAAAGTCCATAACCCACCTGCCGCTGGCGGGAAGGCGCAGATAAGTGCGCAAAACATCACCCTGGCGGTCAAAAGAAATCAAATCCTGTATGCCATCCCGGTTAAGGTCAATATTGGAAAATTGTGGTGCATTAAAACCGCCATTCCAATCCATGACTAATTCTTCACCATCAATCGTCACAGGAAGTTGTATACGTTCCTGGGCAGACAACATCAATGTCGTCAAGGACCAGAAAGTAATATGGAGGTAAATATTAATTTTTTTCATAGCTTTCTTAAATCTCTACAAAGGTAGGGCCTTGAAAGGAAAGATATTGTCGTCCGGCAAATAAACAAGAACAATAATCCGGGTGTTATGGATGTGCGATTAAGCAAATCACCATAACTGAATAGAATAACTTTATTCCATGTCCGGAGGAATCAGCGAAAAACACTATACCATTCACCCTTCATCTGTCATGATAGTATTGATTCTGAGCGGTATCACCACCCTTTTTGGTGCCCTCAGCCTGGCGTACATCTATTCCCGAGCAGATATGGGCATGTTCAGCATATCTGTGCCCTGGCTTTTTATCATCAACACTTTTATTCTGGCCGCTACAGGTATCTGCATCCAATTATGCTATAAAAACTTCAAACTTCGAAATGAAAAGCTCACCTTACGATGGGGCTTTCTCACCATAGGCACTACGATGCTCTTTCTCATTATGCAGGGAACCGCCTGGAACCATTTGTTGACTACACAAATCACGCCCGGTTCGTCAGGTGGATATGGTTATCTCTATGCGATATCCATTCTCCATTTTCTTCACGTTGCTGCCGGCATTCCATTTCTACTCCGCATCCTGTTACCAATTGCTTCCTCTTATCGTCAAGGAAATGCCTCTCTTTTATTTATTGATGATCATGTCAAACGAAAACTCCGGCATACCACATGGTACTGGCACTTTATTGATGTAGTGTGGATCTATTTGATGGTGTTTTTCCTGATCAGCTCATTGATTTGAGGAGAGACGTGAGGCGTGAGACGTGAGGCGTAAGGCATGAGACGTAAGGCGTGAGACGTAAGGACATGGCTGAGCGTCAGCAGGTCGAACCATCACTATTCACTCCTTCAACTTATGTCTGCTTTGCCTGATGATGACTCGTTCAGCACCTGTCATATCGACGATCGTGGATGGCTCTTGCATGACGCCTTCATCAATGATGATAAAACCAACCTGCTTTTCATTCCGGCCGGTCAGCGTGTCGGTATCTGTGATATAAGGTTCCATGTCTTCGCTGTTGATGACAGAACTGACAATCAAAGGCATATCTAAGCGCTCCATGATAGATTTGATAACAGGATGTTGAGGTATACGAAGACCCAGCGTCTTGCGTTTATTTTTCAGAAATGCCGGAGCCCGGTTTCCTGAATTTAAGATAAACGTAAATGGGCCTGGTAAATTTTTATTCAGTAATCGATAGACTGGCGTCTCCCATTGTGTAAAATAATCGGAGGCCTGGCTTAGATCCCTGCAGACAATACTCATCAGCGCATCTTTCGGATCAATATGCTTCAGGCGACAGATCGATTCAAACCCGGCTTTCTCACTGGAAAGCGAACAAAAGGTATAAACTGAATCCGTAGGCACTATGCCTACCTTTCCCTTTTTCAAAGTTTCAATGACAAACTCAAGATCATCCGGATGCAATCCGTAACGCTGCGCTTCTATTATCATGTTGTTATTTTTTTTTGTGATTAGATAACAGGCTGACTTTTTAACGAAGTCACCCATTGTAAATACAATTGCATTGCTTCCCGTTTTTTCTGGTCAAGTGGGTAAGAAATATTATGTAAAAGATAATCTGTCTGCCAGGCTTCCAAATGAGATTCTCCAGAATGAATCACGGCCATTCCTTTTTCAAAAGCCATATCAAGGTCGTGCATCAATTCCTCCGGTACGCCATGCCTCGCGATCCAGACAGCAAAAACCATTGGCAATCCGGTAAGCTCTTTCCATGCAGCCCCCAGATCGTATTGATACGGATAGTCTTCCTTATGCTTGAAAACTTTATCGCCAATCATCAGACACGCTTGTGCAGGAGCATCGTCAGATTGAAAATAATATTCCCAATCTTTTTGCCACAACCTGTCAGCAAGTATTTGTAATAACTGATTCGACGTCCTTGAATGATCATCCAGTTTCACTGCTGTAATTTCATCTAAGGGCACCTGACTCAGCAGAACTACAGTGCCTACGGTTCCATCCGCACCAATGCAATAATTGCCCCGAATCTCATGAGGAGGCACATCATGTAATGCACCAACAGGACATAGGCTGATGTCTACTTTACCTTCCTTAAAAAGTTGCGCGCATTGAGCAGGGGTCACTCTCGATATATCAAGTGTTGCAGCGAGTTGTGTCAGCTTCAATCCTTCAGAAAATGGAAACGTGTTGAGATACTCAACCAGCGCGATACGATATTTCATCCAGGGTTTAGTTTAGGATTGGCAAAGGAACATACCCTTTATACTCTTTGTCTTCATCAAAGGTTGTATCGCTCCAATCATGCAGCTCATGATATAATGTATCCCGCTCAATGGGCGTTCTGCCCGCAGCCTTAATCAGTGTGACCAGGTCGTATGTACTCATGGACGGGTTTTGTTCTTCCGCCCCTGCCATACTGTATATTTTTGTGGTATCATCAATGGTACCGTCAAGATCATCAACACCAAAAGACATAGCGACCTGCGACATATCTCTTCCTAACATCGGCCAATAGGCTTTGATGTGATCAAAATTGTCAAGATAAATTCTGCTCACCGCATACATCTTGAGATCCTCCACAACAGTCGATTCTGTCAGATGAGACATCTCATTATCTTTATTACGAAACTTAAGTGGAATGAAAGTCTGAAAACCTCCTGTCTTATCCTGAAGTTCACGAAGTCTACGCATATGATCTACCCTGTGAAAATAATTTTCGATGTGGCCATATAGGATAGTTGCATTGGATCGTTTACCGGCTTCATGCCACAATTCATGAATGCGTAACCACTCATCCGCATTACATTTATCATTAGCTATCTGCTCCCTGATGTCTGGATGAAAAATTTCTGCACCCCCACCTGGCAGACTGTCTACACCGGATTCCACTATCCGCTTAATTCCTTCTTCATAACTGACTTTGGCTTTTTTGAAAATATAATGATACTCTACCGGCGTGAGTGCCTTGATATGAAGTTCGGGTCTGTGTTGTTTTATCTTTGTGAAAAGTTCGCAATAGAAATCAAGATCATATTGCGGCAACACCCCACCTACTATGTGCACTTCGGTCACCGGCTGACCATCATATTTTCTAACGATGTTAAGCATATCCTCCATCGAGTATTCCCATCCTTCGCCGCGATGTTTGATCAGTCTTGAATAGGAACAAAATTTACAAGTATAGATACATACGTTTGTAGGTTCTATGTGAAAATTACGGTTGAAGAAGGTCTTATTGCCATTCTTGTTAGTTCTGACCGTATCGGCCAGAAGGCTTAAAAGTGAAAGGGGAGCATTTTCAAAGAGATGAATAGCATCATCCTCCGAAATCCGTTCACCATATAGCACCTTTTGCTTTATCGCTTCCAAGGTTGTTGAAAGAGCTTCATCCTTTGTGAGCGCCGACAAGAGCGCCGCCTCGGTATGGTTTTCAGTCATGATGTTACAAATATCGCAGTATTTCTTTGGCCTTTTCAATATCGGGTGGCTGCTGTTCAAGCAAAATGGTTCGTTGGTTAATCATTTCAGCCGTAAATTCCTGAGACCAGTATTTCTCCACCAACATACTTGCCGCAGCAGGTTGATAGAAATGAATCGTGGTATCAAGAGAGGTATTCGTCTTATTGTTGGCTGATGCCAATACAAATCTGCCATGAAACAAGGCAGGAAAAAACTTGAGCTTCATGCCTGAAGCATGCAGACTATGCACCATGATCATATGTGCATTGCGTATTAATTCAATCATCTTCTCCTGTGAAACATCCGCTTCACGCTGAAGGTTGGGAAACCTGACCATTTTATCTTCAAATGATCTGTCTCCCGACTTTCCGGCCACGACTATCGGATATGGATGATCAGATGGCATTCGCCTGAGCATATCGAACAAGGCTTCCTGATTGATTTTAATCGAAAGATCTCCCTGATAGAGCAGATAATTTCCACGCCCGGGCTGAATGTCCACCGTATCAAAACCATGGAATGGTGGCACATAGATCGTCTTTGCCCCTTGCGCTTCATACCACAACTTGTCATGAGGTGAGATCGCAAATACAACGTCAAAACAACTTGCCTGATCGCGCTCATAGGTCCGTAGGCAGAGAGATTCTCTTCTGAATATCAGGGATTTGACTCCTTTGCTTTGATCAGCAAGTTCCGCATAATACTGATGCTCAATATTATGCGCACGAAGCAAAAGTTTGCGGCCTTTCAATTCCCTGATGAAACCAGTGGTATGGATACCCTCAAATAAAATTGGGTTTTGGTCAACTGACAGGTTTTTAAGCAATTTCTTGCTCTTGCGGGAAGTGATGATATAAGGTTGATCCCTCGAAAAAAATGTCGGCCATTTTACTCTTGGATAATAATAAACGCTATCGGCCACCTCTGCCAAAAAAGGGTCAGGGACAAACGAACCGTATACAAAACAGTGGAGTCGGATACGCACACCCAACCTTTTCAGGGCAACAACACGGTTCCAAACATCAATAGCTCCGCCATAGTTAGCCGGAAAGGGTACTGCGAAGGTGACGATGTGAATTTCCGGATAGGTCATTTGCATTTGGTGTCTTTCCCGTTATATGCTGAATTTCAAGCCTTTACTATTAAGAAAATACAATAGCTCGGGATTAAGACGATGATTATAAAATTTATGATGTGGATGTAAAATTAATCTTACCTTTCTCAAACCCAAGAACTTATAAAATCAGGATTTATCGGGATAGAATAACTTCCTGAAGCTGACTACTATTACAATCAAACCCGGATTGCAGATGCAAAGATGCTTTTTCATTGTGGGAATACTTATGTTGATATGTTGCCCCTCTCTGGTGGAGAGCCAGGTTACATTGCGTGGTGAGGTCTTTGATGAAATATCAGGAGAACCCCTCATAGGAGCCAATGTCGTTATCCAGGGGACACAATCAGGTACAATAACAGATTTTGACGGGCAATACTCCTTTAAATCGAATTTACCCCTGCCGATTACACTTGTTATCTCCTATACCGGATATGAACTAAGGGTCATCATTATAAAAGACGAAGTTTCGTTTACAAAGATAAGACTCAGTGAGTCCAGTATCTTGATTGAAACTATACAAGTGACAGGCAGCAGGATTTCTGAAAAACAGCGTGAATCTCCACTGACTATTGAATCGCTAGATCTGATTGCTATTAAAGAAACCAGCTCCAATGATTTTTATGAAGGATTGGGCACCCTCAAAGGTGTTGATCTTATTACCGCCAGCCTAGGCTTTACAGTCATTAATACAAGAGGGTTTAACAGTACCAGTCCGGTTCGCTCTCTTCAAATCATCGATGGCGTTGATAACCAGTCCCCTGGTTTGAACTTCTCTCTTGGAAATTTTCTTGGTGCTCCGGAACTGGATGTGCTTAAAGTTGACCTCATCCAGGGAGCCAGTTCAGCATTTTACGGGCCGAATGCCTTTAACGGAGTGATTGATATACAAACCAAAGACCCGTTTTTACATCCAGGACTTTCAGCAAGCGTGAAATATGGCGAACGCGACCTGCTGAAAACCGAAGTCCGCTATGCCAAATCATTTAAAAACGCCAATGGCGAAGATAAATTTGCCTTTAAAATCAACGGCGCCTACATGCGTGCTAATGATTGGCAAGCAAACAATCTGGAACCTACCTCCCAATCTGATACGGATGAGACCAATCTCGGAGGCTATGACGCGGTGAATGTTTACGGCGATGAGAATGTAAATGGGCAAGATTTCTCTTCAAAAGAAACGGCTCGCATCTATCCCGGTCTCAACATCTTCAACAGAAGAGGATATGCTGAATCGGATTTGGTGAATTATGATACCGAAAACTACAAAGGCAATGCAAACCTGTATTATAAATTCAATCCATCGACGCAGCTCAGTGGTGGATTTAATTTTGGATCAGGAACGGCAGTTTACCAGGGAGAAAACAGGTTCCGTCTCGATAATATATTTTTCTGGCAGGGTAAACTTGAATTAAAAAAAGAGAACAAATATTTTATACGGGCTTATGTCACCGAGGAAGATGCTGGTGACACCTATGATATCTATGCCACCGCACTTCGGTTACAAACTGCCGCTAAAACAAACGACGACTTCAACAATGATTACACCCAATACTGGCAGACCTTTAATACCCTTAAAGTAAAGAAGCTCGAAGGGTATCCATCGCCATGGAATTTTGATCAGCAGAATGCGATTCTTGCCCAAAATCAAGATTCCCTGTTTATCTGGCATCATAACGCGCAACTTTACGCTAATCAAAAATCTCCTAATAGACCGAACTCACCATTTTACGAGCCTGGCACAGCGCGCTTTGATTCTATGTTTAACATCATCACGCAAAACTATGCCAATGACCCCGACAATCCCGGAACCCGCTTTTATGACAAATCCGGTCTGATTCATGTGCAAGGCGAATATAAATTTGAAACATCATTTGCTGATTTTACTACTGGAGGTAGTTTCAGGCAATATAATCCCGATTCCAGGGGGACCATATTCAGTGATACAGCAGGGACAAAAATCACCAATTCTGAATTTGGGGTGTATGGCGGTATTGATAAAAAACTCATCCATGCAAAACTCAAAATGAATGCCACCGTGCGTCTGGATAAGAATGAAAATTTTGACCTGGTGGTCTCTCCTGCCGTTTCCTTTGTGTACACGCCCGATATCAAAAATGTATTCCGACTCTCCTTTTCTTCTGCCGTGCGGAATCCAACACTTGCTGATCAGTATCTGAATCTAAATGTCGGAAGGGCCCAACTTTTAGGCAACATAGCAGGATATGATTCGCTGATTACGCCAGCATCCTTCGTAGATTTTCTCAATACGCTCAATAGAGATACCTTGGTATATTTCGATGAACCCGCCATCAAGCCGGAGAAAGTAAAAACCATTGAAGTTGGGTACCGAGGCACCTTGTTTAACAAAATTTGGGTAGATGCAGGTTACTATTACAGTTTTTACACAGACTTTATCGGGTATAAGATAGCTGTCACTTCAGATTTCCACCCTCTTTTCAATTTTCCAATCAATCCTAGAGTGTATCGTATTTCATCCAATGCGCAGTCCAGTGTAACTACCCAGGGTTTCAACATCGGAGGTAATTATTTTATGGGAACATATTATAATATATCCGGCAATTATTCCTGGAATATTCTTAACAAAAAGGGCACGAATGATCCTATTATCCCTGCCTTTAATACGCCTGAACATAAATTCAACTTAGGGTTTTCGGCTAGAAACATGCCACTGGCTATACTTGGAAACCGGATCAAGAATGTTGGGTTTAATATTAATTATAAATGGATTGAGGGCTTCATCTTTGAAGGTTCCCCTCAGTTTACAGGTGCCATACCCACCTACGATATGCTGGATGCCCAGGTCAACTGGACGGCTGAACAAATAGGCCTGACGATAAAACTGGGCGCTTCAAATGTGCTGGACAAAAAACAGTACCAAACTTATGGCGGGCCAAGGGTTGGTCGTCTTGCCTATATTTCTTTCCTTTACGAATCAAAATCATAAAACTAAAATCGTTGATTATGAAAAAAATCTTTACTATTCTGTTAGCCTCAGTCCTGATGTCGGGAGCCCTTGCAGCGCAAGATACCCGATATATAGATGAGGTGTTTTCGGATGTGATCATCCAAACCAACAACCTTTACAGTGTAAACATAACGGTCATCACAGGTGCTCCAGCAGTGGACACCCTTCTTTTTGACCTATATATGCCTCCTGCAGAGGATACTTGTACGTTACGACCTCTTGTTGTGGTTTTACCTACGGGAACCTTTTTACCTCGTGGTCTTTTTGCCCCAACTGGTGATAAAGATGACTACGCCAATGTGCAGGTATGCACAAGATTGGCTAAACAGGGATATGTAGCAGCATCCATTCAATATCGTGCTGGATGGAATCCGGTTGCCTTGTCAGATACCGTCAGACGCTCCACTATCATCAATGCAGCTTACAGAGCTGTTCAGGATTTGTATGCCTTTATCCGCTATGCTAACTTAACATCAGAGATGGGCAATCCATACAGGATTGATGTGGATCGGGTAGCTGTGTTTGGCATAGGTACAGGTGGATTTGTTGGATTCAATGCGGCTACTTTGTCTCAGGATGAAGTATTCATTGAAAAATTTACCAATCCAGGTGGCTCTCCGATGATTGATACCAACCTTGTAGGTGATCTCCATGGCATCAAACCGGCCCTGATCAATATTCCAAATCATGTTGGGTATCCTGACACCTTCCATTTTGCCTTTGGATTGGATGGTGCAGTTGGTGATTCTTCATGGATGGAAGACGGAAATATTGTTCCTTTTGTAGCAGGAGGTACGGTGACGCATCCTACCACACCATATGGTATTGATCCGATCAGCGGTGAGATCAATTGCGACTTGCC
The DNA here is from genome assembly GCA_038203965.1 of Chitinophagales bacterium. Lineage (GTDB taxonomy): Bacteria > Bacteroidota > Bacteroidia > Chitinophagales > Saprospiraceae > Opimibacter. The sequence goes on from JBBRDL010000001.1 coordinate 45,630, forward strand.
AGTATATGCCGGTGCCGGTACAGGTACTTTCGTGGTTAATATTGCCGGTACGATTTGTATGATGTCAAAAGCGAATTCTTTTGGCTTCAATAATCCGTTAAACAAAGTTACTTATGATGATCCTGTTTCCGAAACATTGCGAAACCACGAAAATAGCTTTGGCGAGGAGCATACATGGGCTATCAATCTTCCCGGTCCTCAAACAGGTCCATGGGAATATTGGGATTCTACCTTCTGGAAAACAGTTCCTTTTCCTTTAAATCCAGCATTATCACTTCATGAGGTGGCAATTTCAACCAATCCTGATATGGGCTTCGAAAAAGCTAATCATTATATAGACACAGCACTATGGTTTTTCAGTCCAAGAGCTTATACAGCTTTGAATCTAGGTGATGTCGTATGTTCCTGCGAAGGTGTTGTGCCTAACCCGGACATATTCCTTCTCAATGATTTTGAATGCCAGCGTAATTACAGTTTTGGCGCCGGTAGTGATCGGTTGTCGACCATGGATAATCCGCTGCCAGATGCAGTAAATTCCTCTTCTAAAGTCGGTACTTATAGTGATCCCGTAAATGATCCATGGGCAGCGCTTTGTATTGGAAATAATACAAATCTTGATCTGTCTGTTTTTAACCGATTTATGGTTGATGTCAACAGCCCTGCAGCAGGTGTGCCCTTCCTCATTAAACTTGAAGGTGGCACCAGTCCAGCCGTAGAAGCATGGGTCAATACCACATCGTCCGGAACATGGGAAACACTTGAAGTAGATTTCTCTGCGCAGTCCACAGCAGATCATTTCAGAGTTTGTCTGTTTCCAAACGGAGGCGTTGATTCTCCTGATGCAGCCACCTATCTATTGGATAACCTCAGATTTGAAATGACAACCAGTCTCCTTTCTGTTCCTACCGTCGGAAGACTGGAAATCTCCCCAAACCCTGCAGATCATGTTATCTACATGAAAAACCCGGGTGAAGCGACCAATTTCCGAATGATCAATAGTTTAGGACAACAAGTGAAGGCTCTCCAAACCCCACAAGGACAGGAGATCGTTTCGATGATCGTCAGTGACTTACCTACAGGCATGTATATCATTGGTGCGTATAATACAGAAGGCCAACTTTTGGCTAACGCAAGGATCATGAAAAATTGATCTTTCTTTTGAGGGTAGCCTCTGAAGAATGACCTTATGCTCGACCGGCTAATGGTCCGGTATTTCGATAAAAGCCTGCAGTTTGTATGAACTGCAGGCTTTTGTTTTTCAAAAGCTTCGCGGAGATACTATCTTTGGTTTTACGATGCAGTTTTTATATCCGGCTTTCCTGTGGGCGTTGACCGCACTCTCCATCCCCATCATCCTACATCTTTTTTATTTCAGAAGATATAAAAAGGTATATTTCAGCAACTTACGATTCCTGCGTGAAGTAAAGGAAGAGACCTCTGCCCGAAACCGGTTAAGGAATCTCCTGATCCTTTTATCCAGACTGCTGGCCATGGCGTTTATTATTCTTGCCTTTGCCCAGCCCATCATTCCCCTCAATGAAACACTTAAAGCCGGTATCAGGAATATCAGCGTATTTGTGGACAACTCTTTTTCGATGCAGTCCTTTGGAAAAGATCTCTCCCTTTTTGATCGCTCAAGGCAGAAGGCTAAAGAAGTAATACTAGGCTATGGACAGGAGGATCGCTTTCAGTTACTTGGTCATGAATTATCCCCTTCCCAGAATCAATGGATCAGCAGAGAGGAAGCACTCGTCCGTCTGGAAGAAATGGAATTTACACCTCATGTGAAGCCATTATCGGTAATCGCCGGCCGGCAAAAACAATCTTTTGGAAGGGAAGAAGGAAATGCGGTATCGTGGATGATCTCCGATTTTCAAAAAAGCATCTTTGATCTGTCCAGTGATGATTCCCTTACTACGATCAACCTCCTTCCCATGAAAGGCGTACAGGAGAAAAATGTGGCGATCGATAGCGCATGGTTTGAATCGCCGGTGCAAACCCTTAATCAAACCTCTACCCTACTATACTCCATTCACAATTATGCTGCAGAAGATGCCGACAATATCCGGGTCGTCATAGATATGGATGGCCAGGAAAGACCGGAAGGAACTTTTGATATCATCGCCGGACAGATCCTGATTGACACATCGCTGATCACGTTACTCAGTACAGGCTGGCACACAGTAGCCATCCGTATCAGTGATTATCCAGTGACATTTGATGATACCTATTTCCTGACTTTTTATGTTGCCGAGAATCTCCATATCCTGAGCATAAATGAACGAACAGAAAACAAACGGATTACAGCAGTTTTTGCCAATTCATCCTACTTCGTTGTCGAAAATTCTTTAGCCAACAACATTCCTTACGCTCGACTTCAGGAATACAACCTTATCATCATAAACGAATTGACTTCTATTCCCTCCGGACTCGTTGCAGGGTTAAAAAAATATACAGAAGAAGGAGGCAAGGTTTTATTTATTCCGTCCACCGAAGGTCAGATCGATCAATACAATGCACTGTTGCGTACCTTTGGCGCAAATGAATTTCTGCCGCTGGAAAACAAAGAACGAGAGGTTGGCAAAATCAATACTGAAGCTTTTATCTATAAGGATGTCTTTAATCGGACGCGAGCTAACATGCGCCTGCCGAAAGTCACGGCCTCCTTTCCATCCGCCGGATCAGGTAGCAGAGGCCAATCCCTTCTCCGTTTCAGGGATGGTGGCGACCTCGCAACATTTTATCCATCGGGCAAGGGTGCGTTTTGTGTGTTTACTTCTTCACTGGATGAAAAAACCAATGACCTGGCGCTTCAACCTGAGTTATTTGTTCCGCTGCTGTACAAGTTGACTATTTATTCCTCTGACTTCAGCCCTATGGCTTTTACAATAGGTGTTGATCATTTAATACCTGTGGATCGTACCAGGTTAGCTTTGGATAAAGGAGCAATGATTTCAGGACCTTCTGAATTTATCCCTGGCTTGTCTCCACTTGGATCTAAAATTTTACTGGATGTCCAGGGTCAGGTAAAAGCATCAGGATTTTATACGCTCAGGCAGGAAAATGAGCTTGTAGCCTCAATGGCATTCAATTATGATAGGAAAGAATCAGACCTGGCAGTCACGGATGTTTTAGCACTTCCTCAGGATGGTAATCTCAAAGTGTGGGCAGATCCGGAAGAATCTGATTTTACCCAACTCATTGAATCCAACCGTCAAGGCAAGCAATTGTGGAAATGGTGCATCATGCTTGGGTTGTTTTTTATTGCATTTGAGATAGCTTTGATTAGACTTTGGAAGCGGTAAGTGAGAAGTGAGAAGAGAGAAGTGAGAAGTTGAGACAATGAGAAGTTGAGACAATGAGACAAGTGAGGCATAAAAGACACTGGCAGCTGGTAGCTGGTAGCTATTTTCTGACCGCTGAAAGCGGGCAGCTAAAAAGATTAGCATAATTAGTATATTGTCTACATCGCGTATGAAAATATTAATCAAAAAAGCCACCATCCTTCAGCCTGGTCAGGAAGAACCTGCAAAAAAGGATATTCTGATTGAAGATGGTATCATCACCAATATTGCGAAAGGGATTAGTGACAGTCAGGCGGTGGTCATTGAATCACCTAACCTGCACGTATCACCAGGATGGTTTGATATAGGTGCACAACAAGGACAGCCCGGGTATGAATATCGCGAGACGCTCCATTCGCTCGGCAAAGCGGCGCGTGCAGGTGGATATACAGCCATTGCTACTTTCCCGAGAACAAACCCACCCATTCAGAGCAGGGTCGAAATCGAATATCTCCAGCAACTTTATGATGGCTATACAGTAAAGGTGTATCCGATTGGTGCGGTATCCCAGCATCTTGAAGGCAAAGATCTCACGGAGATGATCGATATGATCCACGCAGGAGCCGTGGCTTTCAGTGATGGAAGAAAGTTTCCGCTCGAACCGGGGCTACTTACCAGGGCGTTGGAATATGTGACGCCCTACAATTCGGTCATCATAGATTTTCCGCTTGATCGCAGTCTCACTGCAGAAGGTCAGATGCATGAAGGAAAAATAAGCACCTCGATGGGATTGACAGGCATACCATCTGTCGGTGAAGAAATAACGGTGCAAAGAGATATTCAATTGTTAAATTATACACGTTCAAAACTTCATTTCCACGCTATCTCGTCTGCGGCATCCATACCACTGATACAAAAGGCCAGATCCGAAAAACTATCAATCACCTGTGATGTGCCGGCCATGCATCTGCTGCTGGAAGATAAAGATGTCGGTGATTTCAATAGCCACCTGAAAGTGTTACCTCCATTTCGTGAGGCCAGAGATAGAAAGGCTTTGATCAAAGCACTTAAGGACGGTGTGATCGATCATATTTCTTCCATTCATACCCCGATGGAAGTTGAATCAAAAGAATGTGAATTTACCTATGCTTCCTTTGGATCCATTGGACTAGAGACTTCTTTTGCTGCAGCCAATACGGTGCTGCGTTTTGTCATGCCGCTGGAGGAAATTATTGATAAATTCTGTTCAGGTCCGAGAACAATCCTCGGTATTGCTGTCCCGCAGATCCGCAGAGGCGCAGTGGCTGAACTAACCCTTTTTGATCCGGATATCGAATGGACATATACTGGTACTTCCCATTCTTTGTCAAAAAATGATGCACTCAGCGGACGAACTTTTACGGGCAAAGTCATCGGAAGCATCCTGAAAGATCATCTGACAGTAAATTGATATATTTGATTTTCTTAGTCAACCAAAATTCAAACCAAAACAAACGATGTCTATATCTGTAAAATGGGGACTGATCACCGGGATGGTGTACGTCATTTTTTCTTTGATTAGTAACATGCTAGGCATTCAGCAAGGCGGAGGTGGTAGCCCTGTCCTAGGTATTTTGATGAATATTTTGATTATGGTGATTACTTTTTTCACTATTTATCTCGGCATCAAAGAGTCACGTGATCAGGAATCAGGCGGATACCTGACCATGGGACAGGCTTTCAAAAAAGGGATGGCTATTGCTTTAATAGCTGGTGTGCTTGCGGGCATTTTTTCTTTTATTTATATGAAATTTATTGATCCTGAAATGATTGACAGGGTTATGGAAGGGTATGAAGACCAATGGGACACCATGAATGTTCCTGAAGAGCAGCGTGAAATGTCAAGAAAAATCACAGGCATTTTTATGAACCCGGCTATTCTGACCCCTTTTATGATCCTATGGGTAGCCTTTTGGGGCATATTCAAGTCATTGATAGCAGGCGCTATGCTTAAGAAAGATGCCCCGCCAACACTACCTATCGTTTGATAAAATGTATGTCTGCAGCTGATATTGATTTAACCCTCGTGATTCCACTTTACAACGAAGAAGAATCTCTGCCTGAACTAATGGCATGGATTGATCGCGTCGTGAAGGCAAATCAAATTGACAAGCTCGAAGTCATACTGATTGATGACGGAAGCACGGATGAGTCGTGGAAAGTTCTCACTGCTTTGCGGGCTACGTATCCTTGGATAAAAGGTATTAAGTTCAGGCGCAACTATGGTAAATCTGCCGCCCTTCAAAAAGGCTTTGAAGCTGCCAGCGGAGGTATTGTGATCACCATGGATGCTGACCTCCAAGACTCTCCTGAGGAGATACCAGATTTGATGCGGATGATCCGTGAAGAAAACTATGACCTCGTCAGCGGCTGGAAAAAAGATCGTAAAGATCCAATAGGCAAAACCCTTCCATCCAAACTCTTTAACGCTGTAACGCGCCGAGCTAGCGGTATCAAATTACATGATTTCAATTGTGGCTTGAAAGCTTATACAAACGAGGTCGTGAAAAACATTGAAGTGTATGGAGAAATGCACAGGTATATTCCTGTCATCGCCAAGTGGGCCGGCTTCAGACGCATCGGTGAAAAAGTAGTAAAACATCAGCCACGTAAATTTGGCTACAGCAAATTCGGATGGGAAAGGATGCTCAACGGCTTCCTTGATATTCTTTCGATCATGTTTGTCGGGAAATTCGGCAAACGGCCCATGCATTTGTTTGGCACCTTAGGTGTACTCTTTTTTGTAGTAGGACTCGGCATCCTGGTCTACCTCAGTTACTTGAAAATCATCGAAGACATCGTACGAATTTCTGATCGTCCTGTTTTTTTCTTTGGTATCCTCACGCTGATCATTGGTGCACAATTATTCCTGACCGGCTTCCTCGCCGAGATGATCAGCCGCAATGCGCCCAATCGTAATAGATATAAGATCGCAGAGCGGATTGGTATTGATGAAACAGAAGAGCGGGAGTGGTAAGAGGGTAAGAAGGTAAGAGGGTAAGAGGGTAAGAGGCGGTTGGTGAGTTGTAGAACAAGGTTGAGGGATTGCAAGTCGAACCGCAGCACATGGTTGAGCGTTAGCGGGCGTCGCACTGAGCTGCACATGGAAGAGCGAATAGCGTCGAAGTGTCGAAGCATGAGTGGTGAGTGGTGAGTTTACTGATAGCTAGAAGCTGGCAGCTGACAGCTGGAGGCTCACTCAATATTCAATCCCGACCTTTTTAAAAATAAAATGCAACAACCATGCTGGCCCTATCAGCAGGTACTGCACATCCTGAAGGAAGGATGGTTTTTTGCCTTCGATCTTATGCCCTATAAACTGTCCTACCCAAGCTACGACAAAAATGATCAGGGCATACATAGCAAGTGTCCCTGCATCATATCCGGCCACCTTGTACAATGCAACTACACCATAAAGCATCAGACCTCCTATGGTCAGAAATCCAAGAAGCATCGTCATCGACAAACGGGCATAATAGATCCAGGCACCGACCAGTAATACAAATGCCCAATTAGCCCATAATGTCCGCTCTATTACAAACGGAATAGCAAATAACAGTGCCAGCAGACTAAACATAATGGCAGGTACACAAAACCAATGAATGAGTTTATTGGTAGCGTTCTTATGGCTTTCACCATAAGTGTCAAGGAGTTGATCAATGGGTCGCACGTGGGTATGGATTTGATTTTTAAATATACTTAAATTATTGAAAAAGTGGAAAACTTTCCGGAGTCAGCTATCAGCTTCCAGCTTCCAGACGCATTAACATTAAACATTACACATTACCTTTAACCACAATCCAATAACCCTTATTCATTAACCATTTTCCATTAACCCTTATCCATTATCCATTAACCATTAACCATTTCCCCTTATCCAGTAACCATTAACCATTTCCCCTTATACATTAACCCTTATCCCTTATCCATAAACACTAAACACCATACTGAGGAAATTCTGAAACCCTTTGCTACCTGGCTCTGGATTATATGGAAGGCAGACAGTACTAATTCTTTAAAACTAAATACCCTATTTTTGGCCGCAGATGCTCAAGTTTATCGAATGCCCTAGAGATGCCATGCAAGGCCTGCACCAGTTCGTTCCGACGGAATTAAAGGCCAGATATATCAACAGGCTGCTCCGGGTCGGGTTTGATACGATTGATTTTGGTTCGTTTGTTTCCCCCAAGGCGATTCCACAAATGAGAGATACCGGAGAACTGATGGCACACCTTGACCTCAGTGGTACCGCTTCAAAGCTTTTAGCTATAGTGGCCAACAAACGTGGGGCTATTGATGCTGTTCAGTTTGAGCAAATAACCTACCTGGGTTATCCATTTTCTGTTTCAGAGACCTTTCAGTTGCGCAATACGAATGCCACCATTGAAGAATCGCTGACCCGGGTAGAGGAAATCCAGGATATCTGTCTGGCCAATAAGCGTAAACTGGTAGTTTACCTTTCCATGGGTTTTGGCAACCCCTATGGTGATCCCTGGAATGTAGAAATAGTGCAGCATTGGGTAGATCATCTGGCAGAAATGGATATCAAAATCATGGCCTTGTCTGATACGATCGGGGTATCCAATCCTGAAAACATCAGTTATTTATTTTCCAATCTGATCCCACCCTATCCGGATGTTGAATTCGGAGCGCATCTGCATACCCAGCCGCATAACTGGCGCGAGAAAGTGGAAGCAGCTTATCAGAGCGGTTGCAGAAGGTTTGATTCAGCGATGAAGGGATATGGCGGCTGTCCGATGGCTAAGGATGAACTCACAGGCAATATGCCTACGGAGAATATGCTAAGTTACTTTAATGAGAGCGGCATTGCCACAGGCCTGAACAATGAAGCCTTTCTGGAGGCTATGGCGCTAGTGTCGGAAGTCTTTACCGGCCGGGAGTAGTATCTTCTTCTTCCTCTTCCGGTGGATTGAGGGCCATGTAGCTCATCACTAATCCTCCACCAATCATCAGCATGCGTATAATCATACCTCTTGGTGAACCAGGTTTGTCAATCCACGCAAGGTAGCTAAGATTAGCTCCTATTAAAATTAATACCAAGGACAACGTCCCTAGTACAAAAAGGAGGAAACCAATGATCATGAAGAGGGTACGGAGGCGCATAGTGGTGCAATGTTAGTGAAAATAATTTTGTTTCAGGGGTCAGGGGGCAGCTATCAGGGGGCAGCTATCAGCAACATGGCTCCGCAAACCCCGGGGTTAATGGTTTATGTGTAGTGGTTAAGGGTTTAATGTTTTGTGCGTCTGGAAGTTGGTAGCTGGCTAAATGTTTAATGAGTAATGGTTAGATTAGGTGATTGAACCTCCCCTCGCAACACACAATCTCCCATTCTTACATTCTTACTTTCTCACTTTCTTACACTCTTGCTGTAATTTACATTTCGTTCTCTCAGATAGTTGAGGATGTAATCGAAGCATCGCTCATCATTCCCGATCAGTTCGGGGGGAAAGACGCCTTTCTCTGAAAACAAACCATCAAGAAACATATTGGCTGCTGCGGTGGCTGTGTATCCTGTCGTGCGCGCCATTGAGGATGTCTGCGTGCTTTGATCATACGCATCGTATAAATTGTATTCCACAGTGACCTTGTTTCCGTCTGGATCGATTCCTTTTAGCGTAACGCGCATCACTGTCAACTCCTCTTCGGTATCGCCAAGCTTCCAGTTATCAAAGAGAACGTGACTCGTGACCGCAAGCGGGGAGACAGACACGCCGTTGACATTGATTTTTTCCGGGTTGAAAAAACCGGTTTGTTTCAAGGCCCTGACTACTTCAACATGGCCCGGATAACGCAAAGTTTTTTCCTTCATGTTGCGGATATGTGGCATCGTAAATAAAATGGACCTCAGGCCATCTGTATTAAAAGACTCAAGGGTGCCTACTTTATCAAATTCGATGAACGCACAATCTGTGAGTGGTTCGCGAACAATAATGTTTCCATTTTCAACGTAACGCGCGGGACGTGTATACTCCTCAATCACATCGATAGGTGAGAAGGGTGCTTTGTAATAGAACGGCCATGTTTTGACCTTTGGGAGCCCTCCGACCAGGCATTCGAAATCGGTAAGTTGAAGCACTTCATTATAACGTCCAAGGATAAAATTGCCCATCCCGGGAGCTACACCACAATCCACTATCGCAGTGACACCCTTTTCTTTTGCTAATGCATCCAGTTCTAATGCATTTTCAGGAAAGAAGGATATATCGACTACATCTTTTCCTGCTTCAATAATGCTTTTCAATGTATTGAAACCAAGGAACCCAGGTACGGCACAGATGACTAGATCATATCCATCAAGCATTGCTTTCAGCGCATTTGATTGCCGCACATCTAGCACACTCGTGTTGAGCTCGGGACACTTGCGCTTGATATAAGCTAATCGTTCCTCACTCAGATCCGTGAGTGTGACAGAATGCGTCTTTTGCAAATCAATGGCCATGGCGCTGCCTACCATTCCTGCGCCCAAAACGATGATATTGCTCATTGAAAAAAAACTTAAGTTGAATTATTAAAGCATACAAATCTACTTTTTAAAAACAATATGATTTGGTAACCTTTACATCTGTGACAGCGTATGACTGACTAAGGAACGGCTAACTTCTCACTGTCAACTTCTAGCCTCTAGTTTCTAGTTTTCAAATCTTTTACGAATAACCTCTCCCACCGTCTTCCCTTCAATCCGGCTGTCAATCCATGCGACGATATCCAGGTGATGAAAAGTCCGTCCTTCAAAAGGATTTTTTTCAAGGCGCAATACTTCTTTTTTCAAAACAAGCAGATTGTGACTCAACTCCTGCTTTCGCACATCAAGATTGTTTTTGAAAAATTGAAAGAGGACCATCTGAACTTCATTAAGGTCACGCATCTTGCTAAAGAAACGGCCAACACTGTCGACGAGATGCTCCAGCAGGTTGAAGTGATGAAGTTCGAAATGAGCCATTAGATGCATGAGCCTCGCATAACATTGAATATCCGTTCGGAGGTGACCTGCTGACTGCAGGTTAAGAATTTTATTGAGGTATTCAATACTCTGGCCGGGCTGACCCGATCCAAGGTACAACCAGGCTGTTTTGTAATTAAACACCATGATGCGATGTATATCAATAAACCGTCCGTACTTCTTCACCAACCGGTTGATTTCCGGCACCAGTTTCAACCCTTCTTCAAAAGAACCTTCGATAAAATGACGATTAATTTTAGCTGTATACAGATAAAGGAAACTGATAATCTGCCCGGTCATGTCAAAATACTTCTCATGCGATATTGTAAAGGCTTCAAATTTTTCAAGCACAAGAACATAACGGGGATAGTCCCGCATACTGTAGAGCGATGTCAATTGATAGGACAAGCCTCTCATGTACAATACAGGATCTTCGCGCATATGCAACGGATTATCATCAAAAGCTTTGACCCACAATACCGCGTGATGATGGCATCGTTCAAAATCAAGCATGATGTAATAAAACCACATATAACTCTGCTGCAGGTATATCTCCTCTGTCACAGAAAGATTGGTGATCCTGACTTTTCTCAGCTCTGAATCAAAGTATTCCCTCAATTGAAAATGATCCTTTTCATCCCTCACGTGACCGGTTTCTATGTACCAGCCATGTATTTTGATCTTAAGGTTTGATAGCATCACCAGGTTTGAAACCCTGGCCTCCTGGTTTTCCGACTCGATGAGGAGTGACTGCACCTTACCGGATTTCTTCCGGCTACGGGTGATATGCCGCTCTTCAATAAACTTTTGAAACTCGATAATCTCGAGGCGTAGAAGATCGTGACCTCCTTCAGGTAACATTTCTTTTACGCGCTCCAATAATTTGAAAGCCTGAAGATATAAACCCTTGCTATACAGGATATGAGAGAAGTCTATCTGCTCTCTTACTTTAATTGATTCAATGTTTTCAAAGATCAGCCGAAGGCTTTTCAAAACCTGGGTATATAAGTGACGCTTGGTATTGACAAACTGAGGTTTGGGAAGATCACCCATTTTTTCCAACACCGCGTCCTCATTATACTCCTCTGCTTTATCGAGGATGTCAAACAAACGCACATACATGACGTCTTCATTGCTCTGCAATCGCTGTACATAAAGCCTGAAATTGCGCTTTTCGGCCTTGGTCAGGGACTTAATAATGGTAAATAACTGTTCGGATTGAGCTATGGGCATAACAATAAACTATAACACAAGAATCAGATTTTCAAGCAAATATATAATTATATACGGTTTTAGCTATAACATTAACTGAAATTATTGTTTTGTATTCAGGGTACGGGCTGGTTTAGCTTTGTGCCATTATATTCTAAAAATCAATCATCTATTGTCCTTCAAATCAACCCTCTTTATGGCTAAGTTAAAATTTGAATATATCTGGTTGGACGGTTACAAACCTGAACCAACGCTGAGAAGCAAAACCAAGGTACTTGAAATGGACAGCTTCAATGGCGATGCCCGAAAACTCCCTGAGTGGTCATTTGACGGCAGCAGCACACAACAAGCCACCGGACATTTATCTGACTGTGTTTTAAAACCAGTTGCCGCCTATCCGGATCCTCAACGTAAAAATGGATGGTTGGTTGTTGCAGAAGTAATGAATCCAGATGGCTCCCCTCACTCTACCAACATGCGGAATCTCATTCCGAATGATACAGATGATTATTGGTTTGGATTTGAGCAAGAATATGTACTGGAGCATGAAGGTCTTCCGCTAGGTTTTCCTACAGGTGGATTCCCTGCCCCGCAAGGCCCTTACTATTGCGCCGTGGGCTACGGCAGAGTTGCCGGACGGGAGATGGTGGAAGAGCATTTAGACGCATGCCTCGAAGCCGGCCTCGGTGTAGATGGGATCAATGCCGAAGTACTTTTAGGGCAGTGGGAATTTCAGGTATTTGCTAAAGGAGGCAAGAAAGCTGCTGACGAACTGATCATCTGCCGCTACCTCCTGTATCGTATCTCTGAAAAATATGGTGTCAAAGTTAATATCCATCCAAAACCTGTGCTTGGTGACTGGAATGGCTCAGGTATGCACGTCAACTTCTCTAACGGTGAAATGCGTCAGGAAGGTGGAAAAGATCTCTTCGATGCCATCTGTGAGAGTTTCAGATCTGTACACAAAGATCATATCGATGTATACGGCTCAGACAATCATCTCCGTCTGACAGGAAAACATGAGACACAATCCATGCACACCTTCAGTTATGGTGTCAGCGATCGTGGTGCTTCCATTCGCATTCCGGTTTATACGGTTACGCATGAGTGGAAAGGCTACCTGGAGGACAGAAGACCTGCTTCAAATGCTGATCCTTATAAAGTTGCCGCCAGGATCATCAAAACCGTACGTGGTGCAGAAGTAATGGTCTCCTAGGCTGGTTTCACAATATTTATAATCATAATTTTTATTGCCGTAGGCTAAGCTGTATTCCAGCTTAGCCTTTTTTGTGTAAGAAAGTAAGATGTGTAAGAAAGTAAGAGCGTAAGATGTGTAACAGAGTAAGATGTGTAAGAAAGTAAGAGAGTAAGAAGGTAAGATGTGTAAGAAAGTAAGAGAGTAAGAAGGTAAGAAGTTAAGAGAGTAAGAGGGTAAGATGTGTAAGAGAGTAAGAGCGTAAGAAGGTAAGAAGGTGAGATATGTCCATTGGACAGGGATGTAAAATCCGCACCGCAGGCGCGCGGCCGTTGTTGGTGCGATGCGGTGAGCCTGTCGAACTGTGCGCACCAACGTCCATCGTATGGATATGCCGTGATACGAAGCCAGCGGCAAACTCATAAGCATTCAATCATACCATTCCCTTATCTTCGTCGAGCATGTCTATCCTTGACCGAGCCCCAACCATTTGTATTGGAATGATTGTGTTCCTTGGGTTTGCCGCACCACTTAACGCTCAGATCATACAGGAATACCTGCAGCAGTTTATCGAAGTCATATCC
>JBBRDL010000002.1:0-57465 GCA_038203965.1 Chitinophagales bacterium
GCCGAACCATCGCTTTCTCCGGTTGGTGAGCTTGCCGAACCATCACTTTCTCCGGTTGGTGAGCTTGCCGAACCATCGCTTTCTCCGGTTGGTGAGCTTGCCGAACCATCACTTTCTCCGGTTGGTGAGCTTGTCGAACCATCGGTGTGTAGGCAAGTTTTTAACTTGCATGATATATTGCTGCTATTATATATGCACTGATGCTGGATCAAAGGTTGAAACCAAATCACCATGCATCTGTTTATCTGCTTAAATTTGCGTTTTATACTCATAGCCAATGTTCCATTTTCCATTTTCCAAGCGCCATTCCTGTTTCATACTCGTTACGATTGTTTTTTCCTTCTTATTTCTGACGTCATGTAAAGGCCCAAAGGCAGCAACTGCTGCCACGGATACCCTTCCTGATGCCCTCTTATGGAAAATAGAACACAAGGATCTGGCAGAACCTTCGTATTTGTTCGGAACCATTCACATGATTCCGAAGGAAGACTTTTTCCTTCCACAGGGACTAGAAGAGGCTTTTGAAAAAAGCAAGAGAGTAGTTTTTGAAATTGACCTTGATGACATGTCAGACATGGGCTCGCTCATGGGCATGATGTCCGGACTGATGATGAAAGATGGGATGTCTTTGAAAAAACTACTAAGCGCTGCAGAATATGAAGAAGTATCGGCTTATTTTGAAGAAATGGGAATGCCTATGTTTTTACTGGGCAATGTGAAACCAATGTTTCTCGCTATGCTGGCAGAAGTAAATATGGATCCTACAGCCATGCAATCCGAAGATATCATCTCGTATGAAATGGAGCTCTACGACAAAGCAAATAATACGTCAAAGGATGTGGGCGGACTCGAGACGATGGCATACCAGATGTCACTGTTTGATAGTATCCCCTATAAAGACCAGGCTGTCATGCTCCTTGATGCGGTCAGAGGTACCAACCTCGAAAGTGATATGTTTGAAGAAACCGTTGCATTATACAAATTGCAAAAAATAGAAGCCATGGTCGCCATGGTCGGCGAATCCACAGAAGAAGGCTCCGGTAGCTATGAGGATGTATTGCTCAACAATCGCAACCGCAACTGGATTCCGGTGATGGCAAAGAAGATGAAAAAAGGCGCTGTATTTTTTGCTGTTGGTGCCGGTCACCTTGCAGGAGATCAGGGCGTCATACGACTGCTCAGAAAAGAGGGTTATGAAGTAACTCCTGTTTCTGTGCACCGCGCAGTCAATCCAAAGAAGGTGTAACTCTTCACTACTAAGTTACTATGGTAATGTTATGACCATGTAAATACCTTACGAAGTTTCAAATAAGAAGCCATGTTGAATTCTCAAAATTCAGCTGTAGATAGTATTTAAATCCAAAAAGCTCGGCGTAGGTTGACCTATGTCGGTGTGTCAGCAAGTTTTCAACTTGCGTAAATATTGATTCGTATGACCCTCTACCTTCCCGCCGCCCGAATGTGATGGGATCCTTGTTAGCAAACCTACCTGGAATTATTATGATGGTTGGAGCAAACAGTTCGACTGCGCTCACCGCACCGCTCCAACCATGGCATGCTTCTGAAGCAGGTGCTGCAAGAACTGCCAAAGCACTGCTGTGGTTCTGCCCAATACAGCGCAGCTCAGCAACTGCGCAGGTCAACCTACGCCGAACATATTGATTGTTTTTTGTAGTTCTTGCCGATGGTCCAACAATATAATTTCTCCCATTATTAACTGATAGCTGATGGCTGAAAGCTGATAGCTTCCAACTTTACAACTTCCCCTTCAGATACGCTCCAGTCACACTCTCTTCACAAGCCGCAACCTGCTCAGGTGTGCCCTGGCATACGAGCCGGCCGCCTTCATCGCCGCCTCCAGGGCCCAGATCAATGACCCAGTCAGCCGTTTTGATGACTTCAAGATTGTGCTCGATGATAATGACGGAGTGGCCTTTCTCCACCAACGCATTGATAGCTTTCAATAGGATATTGATATCATGAAAATGAAGACCTGTAGTAGGCTCATCAAAAATGAATAACAAATGTCTGTCATCTCTTTCTTTCCCCAGAAAGGAGGCAAGTTTCACACGTTGCGCCTCTCCACCGGAAAGCGTACTTGATGCCTGCCCCAGTTTGATATAGCCCAGGCCCACATCATGAAGTGGTTTTAATCGTTCTGCAATATCTTTCTCTTCTTCAAAGAAAGTGATGGCTTCATCCACACTCATTTCAAGGATATCAAATATATTTTTTCCCTGGTATTTTATATCAAGAATCGGTTTCTGAAATCGTTTTCCGCCACATTCATCACACACCAGTTTTACATCGGCGAGAAACTGCATCTCCACCACTATTTCACCATCCCCTTTGCACGTCTCACAGCGTCCACCTTCCACATTAAATGAAAAGTGTTTTGGTTTGTACCCGTTGACTTTTGACATATGCTGATCGGTCATCAGTTTGCGGATGGAATCATACGCTTTGATGTAGGTGATCGGATTGGATCGCGAACTTCGACCAAGTGCTTGCTGGCCTATTACTTCTATGCCTTCTATTCGCTTATAATCACCGCTGATGGATTTTAGCATATTCGCAGTCGAACCACTCGTGATTCCCAGGGCATTAGATAAGGCTGGCTCCAGGATATGCCTGATCAATGTTGTTTTTCCGGATCCACTCACTCCAGTGACGACTGTCAAACAGAAAAGCGGAATCTGAATATCAACATTACTGAGATTGTGCAGCCTTGCTCCTTTCAGATTTATTTTGTTCGATGAGGTCCTTCGCTTGTGAGGTGTAGGCACTGTTTTCTGTCCCATCAAATATTGCTGCGTGAGACTTGGTATGCCAGTTACTTTTTTTGTAATGAAATCCTCATAGGTGCCTGCATATACGATTTCTCCTCCATGCACACCGGCACCGGGTCCCACATCAATGATATAATCTGCCTGACGTATGATTTCTTCTTCATGTTCGACGACCACCACTGTATTTCCAAGATCTCGCAATTCATGCAGGACTTTTAACAACTGTCCTGTATCTTTTGGATGTAAGCCTATGCTGGGCTCATCAAGGATGTACAGCGAACTGGTCAGATTACTTCCAAGATTTCTGGTCAGATGAATTCGCTGCGTTTCACCCCCACTCAACGTAGAGGAAATTCTTTCAAGATGCAGGTATCCTAAACCTACATCAATCATCGTGCGCAATCTGTTTCTGATTTCAATCAGTATCCGTGCCGCCGTCTTTTCTTCGAGCGGAGATAATGTCAGCTGATCGAAAAATTTTCTAAGATCTCTGATTGACATATCAGCGAGCTCAGGAATTGATTTTCCGTCTACTTTGACATACGTCGCTTCAGGTCTGAGTCGTCCTCCTCCACAATCTGTACAGGTAGTCCGCCCGCGATAGCGGGCCAGGGTTACGCGGTTTTGAATTTTATAACTGGCTTGTTCAAGTTCACCAAAGAATTGATGGATTCCTCTTATACCATCGCCACCATCCCAGAGTAGCTTGCGCTCTGCTTTCGTCAGTTCAACATAAGACCGATGGATTGGGAAATCTTTTTTATTACTTTTTTTGATAAAATCCTGCTGCCACAAAGAGGACTTCTCTCCGGTCCAGGGAGCAACGGCACCTTCGTAGAGGCTGAGCGAAGGATCCGGTATGACTTTGTCTTCGTCTATCCCTATGATCCGTCCGAATCCTTCACAACGTGGACATGCTCCCACAGGATTATTGTAGTTAAATAATTTTGGTTCGGGTTCGATAAAAGTTAACCCATCAAGTTCAAACCGATTGTTGAAAGTTGTTTTTGTTTCACCTTCCACTTCGACGATGCATTCACCTTCTGCTTCATAAAAAGCAGTTTGGACACTGTCAGCAACTCTTTTTTGGAAATCAGTATCCTGCGAAACCGGGAAGCGGTCCACCACCAGACTCAGGTCCCCCTTTTTTAGATCGTGGGCTTTTTGTTTGGCGATAGCTTTATGGCCTGTTAGAAAATCTTCAATACGGATGGTTTCGCTTTTCCATTGAATTCTGTTGTACCCTTTTTGAAGAAGGAGTTCGCATTCCTTTTGGATTGTGCGTTTTTCATCTCTGATCAGCAGGGGAGCGACGATCATGATACGGGCACCTTCTTCGAACCCAAAGATGTAATTCACGACATCCGTGACGCTGTGTTTTCTGACTTTTTCGCCGGATACTGGGCTGATGGTTTGGCCTACGCGGGCAAAGAGGAGACGCATATAATCATAGATCTCCGTCATGGAACCCACTGTACTCCTCGCATTGCCTCCTGTAACCCGTTGTTCAATGGCTATGGCCGGGCAGATACCGCGGATATGATCTACATCCGGTTTCTTCATCCGGTTGAGAAATTGGCGGGCATAGGAGCTCAGGCTCTCCACATACCTCCGCTGCCCCTCGGCGTAAAGGGTATCCATGATCAGGGAAGATTTTCCTGAGCCCGAGAGGCCGGTGACCACCACCAGCTGATTTTTCGGGATGGAGACAGAGACATTCTTGAGATTATTGCTGCGGGCACCTATGATCTCTATTTGCCTGGCTTTGAGGGTGGAAACAGGTGAAATCGCAGGAACAGCTTTGGGCTTTACAGCCATATATTGTTGTTTTGGCGCAGTTTTTGTTAATGTATCAGTAAACCTATAATGGTCAGACTGCCAGGCAGCATAACCATTCAGGTGGGCGTTAAGTTCTTGTTAAAAGAATGGATTTCAAAAAATAATTTGGTACAAAGAAAGTAATTCCCTTAGCTTAGCGTCATAATTAACCAATAGTCCACATTAAATTTCTTCTATAGATACTACTCTACACTGTTTTTAAGACAAGGATTTTAGACCCAATCCGCTTATTTCTTAACTGTCAAAACATGTGTAGTATGCAAGTGCAATCCCTTGATGACCACCAATTAATCGATTTCTATCTGGCCGGAGACGAGGCCGCCTTTTCCACACTTCTTCATCGCCACAAGGCTAAGATTTACTCTTCGATCTACATGTTTACCAAAGATCGCGAGTTGGCTGATGACCTCTTTCAGGATGTCTTTATCAAGATCATCGACACCCTCCGCAAGGGCAAATACAATCACGAGGGTAAATTCCTTCAGTGGGCTTTGAGGATTTCATACAATATGTGCGTAGACCAGTTCAGGAGGTCCAAGCGCCGCACTAAAGTATCCGCCACCGAAACTTTCGACATTTTCGATGTCCTCGAAAGTGATGATCCAAACCGCGAGATGAGTATGATCAAGGATCAGACCTATGATCGCGTCCGCCATCTGGTGGATATGCTCCCGCAAGAACAGCGTGAGGTTGTCATCCTACGCCATTATGCCGATATGTCTTTCAAAGAAATCGCATGTCTCACGGATGTAAGCATCAATACCGCCCTCGGTCGAATGCGCTATGCGCTAATCAACATCCGCAAATTCGTAGAGGAAAAATCACTGGTCATTTGATAGTACCCTTTAAAAGAACTACTTATAAAGAGAAAGGGCGCAACTTGTTGCGCCCTTTCTCTTTTAAAGATAGTGGTCAGGTTTTTATCGCATAGGATCGCAGATGACGCAGAATTATTAAAAAAAACGAATTAACACAGATTAGCCGATCTGATAATTTTACTTTTTTGTTAGAGAGATCAAAATCTGCGTCATAATTTTTTAAATGCATCTGCGTCATCTGCGTTCCTTAGAGATTACAGTATGGGCGTTCCAACCGAATGGCTTTATGGTGCAAGTCTTTCGATATGCCAAATACCACTTGTACCCGACTGATATCTAAACCGATCATGCAGCCTATCCGCTCGTCCCTGCCAGAATTCATATTGATGAGGGCGCACCAGGTATCCACCCCAATGATCCGGTAGCGGAAGCGGATCCAATTCAGCATATTTCTCTTCTGTAGTCTTCATATTATTTTCAATCACTGATCTGTCAGGAATCACCTGCGTTTGTGGCGATGACCACGCCCCAATCTGGCTACCCCGGGGTCTGGATTGAAAATATGCTTCTGATCGCTCCCGTGATACTTTTTCAACGATTCCCTCTATGCGTACCTGTCGCTCCAGTTCCTTCCAAAAGAATAGCAAGGCCACGTGCTGGTTGGCCTCCATGTCCATGGCCTTTTGACTCTGATAATTGGTAAAAAATTCAAACCCATCCGGATGAAGCCCTTTAAGTAATACAATTCTGGCTGAAGGCTGACCTGATTGATTGACGGTCGCAAGAGTCATGGCGTTTGTTTCATCTATTTCGCTTTCAATAGCCTCATGCCACCACCGCCTGAACATATCCAGTGGATCAGGGGTTATATCCCTGAGATCTAAGGATCCGAGATGGTATGATTTGCGGAGATCTTCTATGTTTTTCAATGCGTAAGCATGTTTATCCGGTCAGGATTATGATTGGTCGACCGTGTGACAAAGATAATCATTCAGTCACCGGTGTTGCTAAACAAGGATTTGAACCCGAAATTAATATCCCTGCTACGTTGTACCTTTATGCCAATGTCAAAATTGCCTTTATTCGAAAAAACAAGAGCGACGAAATCGTCCTGGCCTCAGCAGGTCGGGGTGGTTATGCTTTTGCTTTTTTACCTGGCTGCTTTTGTGTATTCGCCGGTAGGGGTGCCCCATCTTCACCATGAAGCGGATGTACATCATGGGGATTCATGCGAAAAGGATGCCTGCCATATTGCCATATTTCATCCGGGAGGTGAAGGGGAATGTGATCATAAATTCCACTTCACCCAGGCAATAGAAGAATGCGATTTGTGCCATGCCGTATTACCACGACAAGTCATTGCCGAGGTGCCTGTTTCGCCTGAATTTAAAATTGAATTTTCCACATACACTGTTCACACTTATTGTGAACTAATTGCAGTTCCTTTTCTGCGACACGATGACCGGGGTCCCCCTGTCTTGATTTAAGTTGAATTTCCATTTTCAGCCTTGCTGATCTATTCATTGCCGTGACCGCAAGGTCAGGTGATATTTATTAATTCATTAAATCAAATGTCAAATGAAATCATCACGATATTTCTATATACTGCCTTTCTTTTTGTTGTTATTATTGAGTGCTTGCGATAAGGATCCTGAAGTTCCTAATGAGGAAGAATTGATTACTACCTTGATCTATACCTTAACGCCTACAAGTGGAGGTGATCCGGTAGTTTTTTCATTCCGGGATATTGATGGTGACGGCGGTCAGGCACCTGTAGTTGTCACAGGTAATCTGGCGGCCAACACAATGTATAACGGCGTGATTCAATTACGCAATGAATCTGTATCACCTGTTGACGACATCACTATTGAGGTTGAAGAGGAAGCTGAGGAGCATCAGTTTTTTTATATCTTTTCAGACGTGAATGCCACATCAGCGTATGCAGATGTAGACGCTGAAAATAACCCGATCGGAATTAGGACTAGCCTCACTGCAGGAGATCCAGGTGAAGGTTTGATGACCATATTGCTAAGACATCTGCCTGATAAATTTGCGGACGGTGTACGTGAGGGTGATGTGTCCAATGCAGGCGGAGAAACAGATATAGAAGTTTCTTTCACGCTCACGATTGAATAAGATTGAAACGCTTATTATTCTTTTCATTGGTTTCATTCCTGGGTCATTTGGTGATGGCCCAGGAATGTACTATTCGTGTGACAGGGCAGGTGCTCGACAGAGCCACTCGCGAGCCGCTGGAATATACGTCCGTGGCTATCCAGGAGACGAATAGAAGTTTTCTAGCAGACAGTGCCGGATATTTTGTCTTGGAAGGCCTTTGCGCCGGTTCTTATCATTTGCAGGTTTATCACCTTGGCTGTCCACCCGGGCAGCATTTTCTTTTGATACAAAAGGATACCACTTTGATCTTTTATCTGGATCACCACAGGGAGTTGTTGAGGGAAGTTGTCGTAGAGGGAAAGCCTAATTCATTTCAACAATCGATGACACAGCAGACGATCACTTCGTCTATGATCAGAGATCAGGCTGGTCAAACGCTCGCAGATATTACAGATCAGGTGGCCGGAGTCAGAACGATTAGAAATGGATCGGGGATTGCCAAGCCTATCATACATGGAATGTACGGTAACCGCATCGCCCTGGTCAACAATGGATTGATACAGGCCGGACAGCAGTGGGGCGCCGATCATGCACCGGAGATAGATCCAAATTCGATCAATGTGATCACCGTTGTGAAGGGTTCTGATGCAATTGAATTTGGTTCCCAGGCATTGGGTGGAGCCTTATTGGTCGAGGCCGGTCCCATCAACAGGGATCCGCATCTGCACGGCACTGTTGGATACGTATATGAAACCAATGGCCGTGGCAACACGCTGACCGGCATGATCAATAGTTCCTTTAGTAAGATTGACTGGAGAGTGACAGGCACCTTTAAGAAAGTGGGAGATCATCACACACCTGATTATTTTCTAACCAACACGGGTGTTTCAGAATTAAATGGTTCGTTGCAACTCGTGTATCGTGCTTCTGAAAAAGTTCAGCATCAAGTGTATTATAGTTTGTTTACATCCACTCTCGGGATTTTCGCAGGCTCGCACATCAGCAATCTCACAGATCTGGAAGATGCTATCGGTAGAGACGAACCTTTTAATGTCAACGACTATTTTTTATATGCAGTTAATCCTCCAAAGCAGGAGATTAGTCATCAACTATTGAAATATTCCGGTAAAAAGTTTGTAGCGGAAAATGTATTCCTTGAATGGGCCTATGGCCTTCAGGCAGATCATCGTCAGGAGTTTGATGTCCGTCGTGGTGACAGATCAGAAACACCGGCACTGGATCTGCAGCTTTGGGCTAATACCTTGCAGATAAAATATATCAATGACAAATCACGCATCCGATATAAAATCGGCAGCCAGGCGACGTTGACTGACAATGAAAATGATTACGACACTGGTATTCTTCCATTGATCCCGGATTACCAGAAAGGCACGCTTGGAGCCTATTCCTTGTTTCAATATCCGATTGGAAAATTTGTTTTAGAAGGCGGTGGAAGATATGACCTGACTTTATTGAGAGCTTGGCCAATCACATTTACACTACCTAGAGAGATCGTGATCATGGATCATGTGTTTAATGATTTTGCATTTTCAGGAGGCGCAGTGTATCGAGCTAAAAAGGATGCTGAAACCCGCCTGCAACTTGTTGCTGCCAAAAGATCTCCTGAGCCAAATGAATTATACAGCAATGGGCTACACCAGGGAGTCGCCGGTATCGAAGAAGGTAATTGGGCGTTGCAACCGGAAATATCCTTAAAGTCCATTCTGACACAGGCAGTCGCTATACCTGATATGCTGCATATTGAAATGAGTGTGTATGCGCACCTGATGTATCAATATATCTATCTAAAACCTGAAGATGAACTTCGACTGACGATCCGCGGCGCATTTCCTGTGTATACGTACACGCAGGAAGATGCATTTATTCGTGGATTTGATATGGTATTTGTGTCTGATTTTTCGCATCACCTGGAGGTGAATGCAAAATTTTCATGGATCAGGGGCACGACGATTATCGAAAACAGAGCGTTGAGTCTTATGCCTCCTGCATATGTTGGATCTTCACTGGCATGGGCTTTTCATGATAGTAAAATGTTGAAAGGAAGCCGTATTCAGCTTGAAGCAGAATATACAGCCAGGCAGCAGCACTGGGATTCTGCGAGCGAATTGGTGGCACCACCTCAAGATTATTTTTTATTGGGTATCAGATTTAATACGGGTATAAAACTGGGAAACAGGATTTTTTATGCTGGTGTAGCCATCGAAAATCTTTTCGATGTCAGCTACCGTGATTATCTCAATAGATTGCGGTATTACGCAGATGAGCAGGGTGTAAATGCCAGATTTAATTTGAGGTACGAGTTTTAATTGTTCGTAATAACGGATGACAAACACAATTCAAACGAAATCCAGATTGACATGCCTGGCCAGTAAAGTCAAGGTTACAATGAAAGTGAGGCTTGGATTATTGGCTGAATTTTATTCTTTAATTATGTAAATAGTTGCTATTAATTATAAAATTCTCTGCATTCGGATTCTCGTTATAGCCTGAAATAGAAAAAGTGAACTGGCATAACATACGCTTCTTTTGCCGAAGAAGTGAGTAGCTATTTTCAAAGTGAACACGCTGTACCCGCTTTGCCCCCTGAATGGGAGGGCGTGACTATTTGAGATGATTTCTCTGTACCCCTTTGCCCCCTGAATGGGGGTACCTGTCTCGAGATGATTTTCCTGGGCCCTCTGTATGCAGGAATTACATTTATTTTGATCCTGCAGAGCTACATGATTCACATTTCTACAGATGCACTTTTGCATTTAGTGGGTTTTATTTTTTACATTTCGCTGCGCATCAGATACTCGTCTGAGTAGGTGCCCCCATTTAAGGGGCAATGGGGGAAAAAGGATATGACGATGATATTGTGCATCGCACTAGTGATGTGGCTTTGTTGCGCTAATCTTATTGGCAGATTATATTTTCCTCTCGGTTCTGATTTATTAGTCTCATTTTTAGGTTTGGGTATTACACCCATTATACTATTATTCTCCATTCATGCCTGACCGGATGTATAAACTCTATCACCCCGAAATTTTTCAGGGTAGTCTTTCGAAGAAAAAATACTTTGAAGGCTGGTATTTCAAGTTGGTCACCACGGATGAGCGCCAGGCTATCGCCATCATTCCAGGGATCGCTATCTATGATGATGCAGACCGTCATGCATTTATCCAGATCATCAACGGCACAGCGCAGACAACGCTCTATCACAGGTTTGCACTCGAAACTTTTTATGCCGATGAGAAGGAGTTGTACGTAAAGATAGGAGATAATCATTTTTCAAAAACCAAAATCGTACTGGATTTGCCAGAGATGAAAGGCGAAATCCACTTAAGCAATACTACTCCGCTTGTTACATCCATCTTGAATCCCGGTATTATGGGCTGGTATACTTTTATGCCAAACATGCAATGCTATCATGGAGTAGTCAGTCTACATCACCGACTGCATGGAACCACAACAGGAATCATGGGGGACATCAATTGGGCAAATGGAATAGGATACATTGAAAAGGATTGGGGCACCTCCTTTCCAAAATGCTGGATATGGATGCACACCAACCATTTCGCTGACAAGACACCAGCTTCATTGATGGCCTCCGTAGCGCACATACCTTGGATGGGAAGATATTTCCCGGGATTTATAGTGGTACTTCTCGCAGGAGGCGTGGAATACAGATTTGCCACTTATAACGGCGCTAAGATGAAATGCGCTGTATTAGATGACAAAGTTGTCCTGGAATTTAAACGAAGAGACCTTCAACTCTCCTTGCATGCGCTCAGGGGTCCTACGGCAACCTTAAGATCACCGATTTCAGGTCAGATGACCGGAAAGGTAAATGAAAGCTTACAGGCACGGGTAGACGTCACTCTTTCTCAAGCAGGAAAGACCATCTGGGCATCTACAGGTACAACTGCGGGACTTGAAGTAGCAGGTGATACTTCTATTTTGGAAAGTGATGCCTGGAGAAGGTAGTTCAATTCCGTTGAGGTGGCTACCTTTGCGCCCATGATGCGCATCCTGGGAATCGCCGTATTACTTGCTTTTACTTCTGTTGTTTGGGGGCAAACTTCCGGGAATCCGTTCGACCTTAAATACAGACCGGCCAAACCACCAATTTCTGCAAAGCCAACCTCTCCTACAGTTTCCCCTGATACATTGATGAGATCGGGCCCAATCAACCCCATTCCTAATCCTCCGATAAGTGCCACCAATCCTGATCCAGACACCACAAAAACACAAATCCCTGATGCTGTCAGGGACACAATGGCTTTAGGAACAAATCCTTTTGAAAGAGCAGAAGGTCTTGATACACAGCAAACTTTCATTATAACTGGTACAGATTCGATCGCGCAGACCAAGGCTGAAGAAAAAACGCCTGTCCTATTGTCTAAATCAAAGACATCCAGAGGATTCCAGATATTCTTTTTACTCCTGAGCCTGCTCTTTCTCATTTTTATCGTTAATGTGGAAAGAAGTTTTGTTCGTGATCTATGGAGGGTTATCTCCAATGAAAATTATAGTTCTCTCCATCACCGTAATCAACGGAACACGATGAGACAAATCCTACTCATAATGGGGTACGCTGTTTTTATCATCCAGGCAGGTCTTTTTATCATTCATGCCCTTAGGGTTTATCATTACCATGGATCCCTACTCACCAACATTTGGTTTGCCATCGGTCTTGTCCTGGGAATATACCTCACCCGCCATGCGGTCATCCGTTATCTACGCTGGTTGTTCAACAACGAGAAGGAATTAACGCTTTTTAGTTTCGATATCAGCATTTTCAATACGATGGTCGGGCTGGTTCTTTTGCCTATCAATGTCCTGCTCATTTTTGGGCCTGAAAACATACATAAACCATTGGTTGTCATAGGTATTATAGCTATTGCTGCCGCCTACATGCTGAGGCAGTTGAGGTGGTTGCTGACAGCACGCCAACTAATTGCCAATAGTCTGTTTCTCTTTTTTGTGTATCTTTGTGCCGTCGAAATACTCCCTTTATGGGCTATTTCAAAGTTATTCTGGTGAGTGATTGATCCATTAAAACCTGTCGAATGGGTACAAACAGTATCAAAGCAAGTCCAACATCAAGTTCAAAACGCACCGTGAAGACGATTTTAGTCTCACAGCCGAAACCAGAACGATCACCATATTATGACATTGAAAAGAAATATGCTATCCAGATAGACTGGAGGCCTTTCAATCATGTCGAGCCGGTGACGGAAAAAGACTTTCGTAAAAATCGCATTCGCCCCGATGAGTTTCAGGCGGTAGTGATGACCAGCAAAAACAGTATTGACCATTTTTTCCGCTTATGTGAAGAAATGCGGGTCAAAGTTTCCCAAGACATGAAGTATTTCTGTACTTCGGAGACCGTAGCGCATTATCTGCAAAAGTTTATACAATACCGTAAGCGAAAAGTATTTGTTGGAGAAAGATCCATTCAGGACCTGTCCAACGCCCTTCAGAAACACAAGTCCACAACCCGCTTCCTGGTTCCATGTTCAAACCTGGGCAAGGAGGATGTGATCGATTACCTAAAGCAGAAAGAAGTCAATTTTGAATCAGCAGTCATGTACAATTCTGTGTCAAGTGATTTGTCAGACCTCAGGGATATCTTTTATGACATGTTGATCTTTTTCTCGCCTCAAGGAATCGAATCATTGTTTGAAAACTTTCCAGATTTTCAACAAAACAATACCCGTATAGGTGTTTTTGGGAATATTACATCCAAGGCTGCAGAAGACCGCCAACTGCATATTGATGTTTTGGCGCCGGCACCAGGGATACCTTCGATGTCGATGGCGCTGGATAAGTATCTCCAGGAGTCGAATAAACAGTAGGTTTTTATATTTTTACGATCAACATAAGGCAGATTATTTTTGTTAACGGTGACGATGATTTCAACGTCAAGGCCAACCCTTATTGATACTTTGCAGCATAAGCTGCTCACCACTCCACTGCCGGGTCAGGCAGCACATACAGTAATGGCACATGCTGTACGACGAGTTGATTCTATTCCAGACGCCGCTACTACACGTGACGCTGCAGTCCTTCTTACACTGTTTGAAAAGACTCCTGATGACTGGCATTTGATTTTTATCAGGAGGGCAGCAAGCCATCATCAGGATAAACATGCCGGCCAGATTGGTTTTCCCGGAGGTAAAAAGGAGACTTCCGATCCAGATATGATGTACACTGCTTTGAGAGAAGCTAATGAAGAAATAGCTATTGATCTTTCAGGAGTGGATATTCTAGGGGCCCTGACACCTCTTTATATCACAGTCAGCAAGTTCCTGGTTCACCCATATCTTGCCTATTCCTGGAAAACCCCTCAATTGAACAGGCAGGAAAGTGAAATCGAGGAAATTCTGGAAATTCCACTACGTTCCTTTTTGGATCCGGTCAACAGACAGGAAACCCGAATCAGGCTTGCCACAGGTATTGTCCTTAATCACGTGCCCTCTTTCCAGGTCAATGGACATGTCATATGGGGGGCTACAGCCATGATGTTGAGCGAATTGCTGGACATCCTGCCCGCCTGATTTCCTTTGAAGGACACATTTCCGTATTTTGTGAGCCTACATGGAAACGATTCAACCTATCACCGCATACCAGCCCAAACACCATATCCGGATTGTAACGGCCGCCTCACTTTTTGACGGGCATGATGCCGCTATCAATATCATGCGACGTATCATGCAGCGCTCCGGTGCCGAGATCATACACCTTGGCCACAACCGGAGTGCAAAGGAAATCGTGGATACCGCGATCCAGGAAGATGCCCAGGGCATAGCGCTGACTTCCTATCAGGGAGGGCATAATGAATATTTCAAATACATATTCGATATGCTCAAAGAACGAGGCGCGGGTCACGTGAAAATATTCGGTGGCGGTGGAGGAACGATTTTGCCTGAGGAAATCAAAGCGCTTCAAGATTATGGTATCACCAGAATTTATACTCCGGATGATGGCCGCCATATGGGATTACAAGGCATGATCAATGATGTCCTGCAGCAATGTGACTACCCGCTCGGAGAAAATGTAAACGGAGAGGTAAAAAAGATTTCCAAAAAAGATCACCTTTCGATTTCCCGACTCATCACCGCTGTAGAAAACTTCCCGGATACCAATCAGCATTGGATTGAAAAGATTACTGCAGGTGCAAAAGACTCCAAAGTTCCTGTGCTCGGTATCACCGGAACAGGCGGCGCAGGTAAGTCCAGTATGATCGATGAAATCATCAGGCGCTATCTGCTTGATTTTCCCGACAAAGATCTGGCAGTGATTTCTGTAGATCCCAGCAAGCGTAAGACAGGAGGAGCACTGCTCGGAGATCGTATCCGAATGAATGCCTTGATATCTCCCCGAGTGTATATGCGCTCACTGGCAACACGACAGGCAAATCTCGCATTATCCAAACATATCAAACAAGCAGTGGATATCCTTAAGACTGCTTCTTTTGATCTGATCATCCTCGAGACATCAGGAATCGGTCAATCCGACACGGAGATCGTAGATCATGCGGATATGTCACTGTATATCATGACACCTGAATTTGGTGCAGCTTCACAGTTGGAAAAAATCGACATGCTCGATTTTGCAGATGTCATCGCGATCAATAAGTTTGATAAACGCGGTGCACAGGATGCTTTAAGGGATGTGCGCAAACAATACAAACGTAACCATGAGTTGTGGGACGTGTCAGACGAGGATATTCCTGTAT
Organism: Chitinophagales bacterium; assembly: GCA_038203965.1. Lineage (GTDB taxonomy): Bacteria > Bacteroidota > Bacteroidia > Chitinophagales > Saprospiraceae > Opimibacter. The sequence continues at coordinate 15,309 of JBBRDL010000002.1, forward strand.
TCGGAACCATTGCTTCACAATTTAATGATCCCGGTACAAATGCATTGTATAAAAAAATTATTCAGGTCCTTAAGACAAAAACCAAACTGGCCTTTAACAGTACTGCGCAGTTTAAAACAGGGGAGAGTGAAAAAATTTATATCATTCCACCACATCGGGTAAGATACCTTTCGGAGATAGCGGATTCCAATCGCAAATATGATTCCTGGGCAAAGGAAGAAGCCGAAAAAGCAGCTTTATTGTATGCCTTGAAGGGATCGGGTGCTCATTTTGAAAGCAAGGGTGCAACCGATGTGACGGCAAGTCTTCATAAAGAATTTGAAAGGCTGAAGCAGGACGTACATGGTGACGTCTGGCGCTGGCTTGAAGAATGGCCGGAGATACGTCACCAGTATATCGATGATGATTATTCGTACAAGGTCAGGGATAAAGTGATCAAAGTGGATACGTATGTGCGCTCGCTTTCTGGTACGCGTATTCCTGTCGTGGCGCTCCCTACTGCAAAAGATTGGGGTACGCTGGTAAATTGGGTCACTCAGGAGAATCTCCCTGGACGTTTTCCATACACCGCAGGTATCTATCCATTCAAACGCAAAGGCGAAGATCCGACGAGGATGTTTGCCGGCGAGGGTGGGCCTGAACGAACCAATAAACGTTTTCATTACGTCTCTAAAGGTATGCCTGCGATCAGGTTGTCAACAGCATTTGATAGCGTAACCTTATATGGTGAAGATCCTGATTACCGTCCGGACATCTATGGAAAAATCGGAAACGCCGGTGTCAGTATCTGTTCGCTCGATGATGCCAAGCGTTTGTATTCGGGCTTTGATCTCTGCGATCCAAAGACTTCGGTCTCGATGACGATCAATGGACCCGCTGCAACGATCTGTGCGTTTTTTATGAATGCAGCGATCGATCAGCAGTGCGAATTATATATTAAAGAACATAAGCTGGAAGCAGAAGTAGAAAACGCGTTCCAACGAAAATATGATCAACACGGTTTTCCGAGACCTGCCTATGATCAGGAAATTCCTGAAGGAAATAACGGTCTTGGATTGATGTTGCTTGGTATGACAGGGGATGAAGTACTTGAGCCTTCAATCTATAGCAAGTTAAAAGCAAAAGCACTTCAGTCCGTGCGCGGTACGGTCCAGGCAGATATTCTCAAAGAAGATCAGGCACAGAATACCTGCATCTTCTCCACTGAGTTTTCGCTGCGATTGATGGGGGATATGCAGGCATATTTTATTGATGAGAATATCCGTAATTTTTATTCAGTTTCGATATCAGGATATCACATTGCGGAAGCAGGTGCTAATCCAATTACACAGTTGGCTTTTACGCTGTCCAATGGATTTACGTTTGTGGAGTATTACCTATCGAGAGGGCTTGCGATTGATGATTTCGCACCGAATTTATCTTTTTTCTTTTCCAATGGCATCGACCCTGAGTATGCGGTCATCGGCAGAGTAGCCCGGCGTATCTGGTCTAAGGCCATGAAGTATAAATACAATGGTAATGAGCGTTCACAAAAACTAAAGTATCACATTCAGACAAGTGGCCGATCCCTTCATGCTCAGGAGATATCCTTCAATGATATACGCACCACCTTGCAGGCACTTTATGCGATCTATGACAATTGCAATAGCCTGCATACAAATGCTTATGACGAAGCGATCACGACGCCGACCGAAGAAAGTGTGCGCAGGGCCATGGCCATCCAGCTCATCATCAATCATGAACTGGGCCTTGCGAAAAACGAAAACCCATTACAAGGTGCCTTCATCATCGAAGAATTAACAAATCTGGTAGAAGAAGCTGTCCTCGCTGAATTTGATCGCATCACAGAACGTGGCGGTGTACTGGGTGCTATGGAGACGATGTACCAACGCAGCAAGATACAGGAGGAAAGCCTTCATTACGAGACCCTCAAGCACTCAGGAGAATTTCCAATCATCGGCGTGAATACATTTCTATCTGCTGATGGATCTCCCACAGTCCTTCCAAGAGAAGTGATCCGCGCCAACGAAACAGAAAAGGAAACACAGATCAAAAGGCTCCAGCAACTTCAGGCGGCTAATATTCAGGATTCAAATAGTGATTTGAAGAAATTACAGGAAGTAGCCATTGAAAATGCAAACACATTTGCATCCCTGATGGACGTCGTCAAGAAATGTTCGCTCGGACAGGTGACGCATGCATTGTATGAAGTGGGGGGACAGTATAGAAGAAATATGTAAGAGTAAAGAGAAGAAAGAAAAGAGAAAAATGATATTTCTTCTCTTTTCCCTCTTCTCTTCATTTCCCGGTTAGTGAGCGTAGCTGAAGCGAACGACACTAAAATACTCCGGTAGCTGAGCGTTAGCCGAAGCGAACGACGTCAAAATAACCCGGTTGCTGAGCGTAGCGCCGCACTGAGCTTGTCGAATGTGCCGAAGCATCATTTATCTATTGTTCTCAGCCACTCTTTAATGACAGCCTGCAACACTTTCTTTTTCCCCTTGGCATCTTTCATATCTTCAATGATGGCGATTCGTCTGCCGTCTTTATATTCCCCGGTGAGAAATCCTGTCGTATCATTTACGCGTGCTCCGCTGGGAAAAACCAACATGATGCGCCCTTTGTATAAGTTGAAGGCTACGATCTCCCGCTTGTATTCCTTCGGATTGAAGGGCTTCATTTCACCGGTGTAATAACAGCACGGATTGTTCCATTTGATATGTTCGCCGATGGATTTGTCGGTACTCAGGATCATTTGGCGCAATGCTTCGATCACAGGGGCTATCGAAGGGTCCAGTGCGGCAATATGCGCAGTCACCTGCTCCTGATCAGTCAATGTAGTTTTAGCCATAGGATTTTAATAGTACAAGCAGCCTCTATAGAGCGGTGAAGATACGCATATCTAAAATTTAGGATCATTCTGCCGGGGATTGTATGCACATTCTCGTTTAAGATCACATATTTACAACTGAAATCAAGCACCAAATGAGTGATGAGTCTTTAAATCGTTTCGACCGGATTGTGGCCATGTTTATCCACCTGCAGTCCAGCCGTGTAGTGAAGGCGCAGGATCTCGCTGACAGGTTTCAGGTGAGTCTTCGTACGGTCTACAGGGATATCCGTTCATTAGAAGCCGCAGGTGTCCATGTGGGTGGTGAAGCGGGTGTGGGCTATTCTTTGATGGAAGGTTATCGACTTCCCCCGGTGATGTTGACGCGTGAAGAAGCCTCAAGTTTTATTGCTGCCGAAAAGCTCATGCAAAAGTTTACAGATAAAAAACTTGGGGGCCATTTCGAATCCGCGATGTACAAATTAAAATCAGTATTGCGTGGCCATGCCAAAGACCATGTAGCCGCCCTTGAATCGCAGATATGGATCAACACGACCCAGCAATTGTTTAATGAAAACACGCCTGATGCCTTAGAGATACTGATTGAAAGTATAGCAGAGAAAAAGCAGGTTCGTCTCGTATATCGATCATATGAAGGGGAGGACGCAATCGAACGTTTTATTGAGCCGTCCGGACTGTTCCACGAACGCAACTACTGGTATGTAGTAGGCTATTGTCATCTGCGCAAGGAATTTCGTCAATTTCGGACGGACCGGATGCTTGAGATCAGCAGGACTCCCTTGCGCCAATCAGAGGAGCCCATTGATGTTGAAGAATTCAGAAACTGGGAAGACACTTCGGTCAAGACGAAAATTGTCATAAGGGTCAGCAAGGAAGTGGTCCGCTATATGCGCAGCGGGCGAAAATATTATGGTTTTGTATCGGAGATGGAGAACGAGGGCATGGTCGAAATGACTTTTATGGCCAGGGATCCTGCCCATGGACTGGCCAGATGGTATTTGATGTTTGGCGACTGTGCCGAAATAGCAGAGCCAGACAGTTTCAAGGCTTTGGTAAAAGGGATCGTTGAAAAAATAAATAAGAATCTTGAGGAAATGTAGCGCTATAAGCCGGCAGAAGTTTTCATTTCAGGATAGGATGTTACCGCCGGATTTTCATCAAGAAGCCCCATCTCAATATTGTCCTCAAGTTCTGAGCACATATAGCCAACTTCCTCTACAATAGATATGATTGCTGAAGCAGTCACTGACAGGGATTCAACCCGGAGGATGTGGTCACCATCCTCCAAGTCAAAATTCCATCTATCTCCAGGGTATATCAGATGATCCAGGGAAGATTTCAGTCTTCGGACATCCATCAGTGTAGTGACAGATGTCCTGAACACCAAAATAGTTTTCAATTGACGATCCGTATGCATACTATCGCTCATAAAATGCGGGTGGTTCGATACCCAGCGCACGCAGATATACATACATCTGGGCGCGATGGTGGATTTCATTATCTCTGAAATAAAACACAGTAGACCATACTGATCCCGGGTACATACCGAAAGCCACAATCTCCTCATGAAACCGCTCGATCGGAATCATCGACCAATAGTGGTTGATTTGTTCAGTGCCTTGGTCCCAGAGTTTCAATGCCTCGGATTTGCTGTTTTTCAGATCGGGTTCATGGTTTTGTTCTTCCGATGTGCCGGTAGCGATTTGGCGTATACCCGGACCTCCGATCGAAAGTAACTCCTGAGTCAATCCTGCTCCTGTGCGCATGCCGCCGATAGAAAATTCAAAAAAATCTTTTTCCGGAAAGGCTTCAATGATCCTTCGGGTGAGGTTTCTATGCCCTTGCCAGTGATTCAGGAGTTCCTCCGGAGTAACGAATGTAGCTGGCGCTAAAGATGCGGTATTGTTCATAAACGTTGTTGTGATTTGTGAGTGCTTTAATTTTCATTACAAAAGTATATGGAGGTGGTGACAACAGGTTGTCAGCAGGAAATCGGTGTATGAAAATTATTTTTCCACAGCTGGTTATGACTGACTGGTAGCCCGAGAAATCAGAAAACCGCTATTTCAAGGGATTGATAAGCATCCAGAGGCTGCAGTTTATCCACCCCTCGGTTTTGATGTGGTTAACAGGGTATTCAAAAGAGCAATTGGCGCGACCGTTGCAGGAGCGTTTCGGGGAGCGTAGCCTAACTTTTTGCTCGGGTTCAGTTGGCGAGGTATTCAGTTGCTTTTTGAATCATAAGTAACTTGCTGCCGTTGTATTGACGTATATTAAAAGGTGGCTGGAAGCTCCGGTTATTCTTGAAGATGGGACGGTAAAAATATCCACAGGCAAAGGGACTCCTCAAGGAGGAGTGATCAGCCCGCTTCTTGCAAATCTTTACATGCATTATGGTGTTGATAAATGGCTGGAAAAATACCATCCAACTGTGATCATGATTCGGTATGCTGACGACCTTGTCATCCATTGCAGTAGTTATCAGGAAGCAACCGGAACACTTACAAAACGGAAAGATCGTCTTGAAGCGTGTGGGTTGCGAGCTCATCCTGAAAAGACGAAATAGCCAAGGGCTGCAAAGGTAGCAAAGCCTCCCCATATCACATTCCAATCACAAGCGGATAATCGAAATGATCGCCGAGTTTAGTCACTCGATCGCCATTGTCTGTTTGGGATTCCAAAAGCTTCTTTACAACATCCCTGGCGATCTCCAACGTTTCAGTTATAGTTCGGCCCTGAGCCACAAGCCCTTTTGGATATCGTCTGAGGTAGCTAGATATAATCCTTCCGGCAGTTTTTCTATGTGGATTTGAATAGTTCCTTCCATGATTTAGTCTTTGAATCTGCAATTTAGAGTTTTGTGTAGAAAGAAGCTACTGTGTCTGATGACCTAAAACGTTTTGCAGCTAAAAGAAGTTGGCGATTTCGCGGGCGTAACTCCCCGAAGTGCTTGTGCTGAGCGTAGCCGAAGCATTACTTTTCATTTTTCACTTAAAAAGGGGTATTTCTTTTCCACCACCCATCCCTCCCCAGTATATTGCAGTATGCAGAAATGGTCTGCCCGGAAGGAAGCCCTGTATTTTTTTGAGGAAAAGTGATTCCACATCTCATCAAATTGCCGATGGGTCACATCCTTATGTGCCAGTGTAATATGCGGATGAAACGACCGGTCCGGATATTTTTCGAGCACATGGGGCATTTTGGCTAAGAGTGACTGGTGCCATAGATCATATAAGTCATGAAGGTCATGGTTGACAAGAGGATTAATATATAACACCCTGGGTTTAAAAGAACCGTAGTCACGCAGATCCATCGTGAAACCGGAAACGGATCCTGACAGGGCATTCGCCATTCCGAAAAGCCATCCGACCTCCGAAGAGGTCAGCGCCAAGGGGGGTATGATCGTGATATGTGGTGGTGCACGCATAGCGTGTTTTGGTCCCCACGTGTCAGCGATATATTCCTGTTCTTTTCTGATGTCTGAAAAGACAGGTTCAGGTGGAATGATGGCGATGAGCTTAAGATTTTGTTGCATGGGTGCTTGTATTTATTCGAGGTAACAATTCAATCGGCTCAATGTATTTTTTTATGTATTGATTTGTTCAACGAAATACATAGCAAGTTCACCTTTTCCTTTCACATGGACCATGCCTCTATGAATAAAGGTCAACGATGGCTCATCCTTTACGAGTTGGTATGTGATTTCGGAAATATTCACTCGGCCCGGTTCACCATTAGTCTCCATACGGCTGGCGATATTGACAGTATCCCCCCATAGATCATATTGGAATTTCTTTACCCCTACAATGCCCGCTACCACAGGACCGGAATGCACGCCTACCCGCATTTCAAAAGAGTACAACCCGGCGTTTTCACGTTCTGTTTTTCTGTTTTCGATAAATCGCTGCATTTCCAGGGTCGCACGGATGGCGTGTAATGCTTTTGAGGTACTTGTTTCAGGAATGGCGGCTGCAGCCATGTAGGCATCACCAATAGTTTTAATTTTTTCCAGTCCGTATTTCTCCATGATCTCATCAAAAGCTTTAAAACACGTATTCAATTCCTCTACCAGTTCACTTGGCCCCATCGTGCCAGCGATTTCTGTAAAGTTTTTGAAATCGGAAAAAAGGATAGTCGCTTCATCAAAGAGTTTGGCATCTGCGTGACCTTTTGCCTTTAATTCATCAGCGACAGAAGAAGGTAGGATATTGAGCAACAATCCTTCTGAAATATCCTTTTCACGTTGAATGGCTGCCTTAGCTTTATAGGTATAGTGTAATCTGCTATACAGGCCGATGGCGATCAGGAATACGCCGGCACCGATATAGAGGTATCTGTTGCGGGCGTTTTCTAAGCGTTCAGTCCGCAAGGCTGCATCGAGGTTCTCAACTTTGAGTCGCTCGATCTGCCTCGCTTTTTTCTCAGATTCATATTTCTCCATCATCTCAGTGACTGCCTTGATGCGCTCTTCATTGAGTACCATCTCGTTGATTCGAATATAGTCCCGCAGATAATCATAGGCACGCCTGAAATTAAGTGTATTGGCAAAAAGTGTTGCACGGGCATCCTGTGCAGCAGCCATCATAGCAAGGCTTCCCCTGCGTTCTGCAAGGTGGTATAGTGAATCAAGTCTGACGCCTGCTTCTTTGTATTGTTTGCGTTCAATATCAATCTGGGCTATGTTGTACTGGAGATCCAGGTAGCCGATGATATCTTCTTGCTGCAGCTCTTCATCAGAGGCTTGAATGAAAAAGTAATAGGCGCTGTCCAAATCATTCTCCATACCTTTCATGGTGCCAAGATTGATCAGTGCTTTTCGTGCATATTTTTTATCTGCTGATGCTACAGCCTCATTAAGGAGTTGCCGGAATGTCTGCAATCCACGCAGGGTATCCCCATTGTACACATTGGATATAGCAAGATTGTTGAGGATGGTAAAGCGATATTCAGGTTTCTTCCAGCTGGGATTCCAGATAGCAAGCGCATGCCGGCTGACCGAATCGACTCGTTCCAATTCACCAAGCGACAGCAGGCTGTTAGTGATGTTAGCATAAATATCAAAAAGGATAAGACTATCGCATCTGGGCCTGAAAGAATTTTGTGCCCAGTACAACTGGGTCAATGCAGAATCAGCCAGTCCAAGGAAATCAAGTGAACCAGCCTGGAGTATCCTGGCGTTTAATTGTCGACAAAGATCTTTTGTACGGAGGCTGATTTGAAATGCGGAGTCTGCCAGGTCGCTTTTCAGGTTTGCATCCATCTTCTTGTCAGTCTCCAATATGTACAAAATACTGTCCACCCATTTTTGTGACTGTTCATGGCCTGTTTGAGCGCGGCCATAAAGCGCAAAAAAGCATACCATAACGATGCTTAATGACAATCGAAAAGGTTTATAAAAAAGCAGTACATAGGCTATGTCACTCATGACACGCTTGATAAAGTCGTTTTTAGTCACTTTATTTTGAAGATAACCGGTATCAATCTATTCCGGTGGCTTGGTGCCGGATTTAGTAAATTTAAATTTGCCCTGGTATTTTTTTTGCGCATCGTAACCATATACTTCAATGGTGAGGAGAAATCCATTTAGGGTCGTCCAATCCGTCAGGTCAAGGGAATAGTAAAAATTCTGCTGGAATGTTCCTATAATCTGAGACAGCTGTGCTTTAAGAATATCCGGATTTCCGTTTTCACCAGGAAGGATTGTCGCGTCAATTTTAATATAGCCTGACTCAGACAACGTAAGAAACAATCCGGTAGGGTCATTGGGATTAGCCAGCAGCGAGGCTGAAAAATATTGGTCCGGGCTTCCTTCAATCGATACATTCAGTCCGGGAATAACTGTGCCTGACGTCGGAGCCGTACTAAGAGAGGATAAGTTGTTTACGCTCATTTGTTGGTTTTTTTAATGTTATTGCTTTAACGGTTAAGATACTAAGATATCTAAACAATCGGAAATGGCAAGCATATCAACTTTTTAAAATCCCTGGTTGTGCCATGATAATGTTTTATGTGATTACTTGTATGTCAAGGTATATCCGCATCCGCTAATAAAAACATGAATCGTATATTTATTTTACGATAGTCTATTCCGAAGGGTCACATTGCCAACTTGATGCTTTAAGCCGACCTGATTGAACCAGACGGCACCTATTGTGTTTCAATGCTTAATTTATCATTATGAATATAGTTCGATCCATGTTCGTTTTACTTTATGCCCTGATGATGCTCAGTGCCTGCGGCAGCTCTTCTTCCAATCCGGCCGGCACATCCGACTCAAAAGTTAGCACGTTGGCCACGGTTGTTTTCGACGATCCTCGTCTGGCTAAAATTAAACTCCCTCCAGGTTTCAAGATCGAAATATATGCAGCTGATCTTGCCAATGCCAGATCAATGGAGCTGAGTCCTTCCGGCGTTTTGTTTGTAGGAACCAAGGACGCAGGAAATGTTTATGCCGTAAAGGATAGTAACGGCGATTTCAAAACGGATAAAAAGTGGACTATTGCCAAAGGATTAAATATGCCTAATGGCGTGGCCCTCAAAGATGGTGACCTGTATGTTGCAGAAGTGAGCCGGATCTTAAAATATCCTGCTATTGAAAACAACCTCGATAACCCTCAGAAAGAAACTTTTTTCGATCAATATCCCGACAAAGACCATCATGGTTGGAAGTACATAGATTTTGGTCCTGATGGGAATCTTTATGTTCCTGTAGGCGCACCTTGTAATATCTGTGAATCGAAGGACGAAGTGTTTGCTACCATCACACGGATCAATATGGCTACCAAATCACGAGAAATTGTACAACACGGGATACGCAATTCCGTCGGTTTTGCATGGCATCCGCAAACAAAAGAAATGTGGTTTACTGAGAATGGAGGTGACTGGCTTGGCGAAGACATGCCTGCATGCGAACTCAACTATGCACCCAAAGAAGGAATGCATTTTGGTTTTCCATATTGCCACCAGGGAGATTTTCTGGATCCAAAGCTTGGAAAAAATCATAATTGCGCCGATTACACAGGTCCAGCCGAAAAACTCGGGGCACATGTCTCTCCCCTTGGGCTTGATTTTTATACAGGCTCCATGTTCCCTGCTGAATACAGCAACCAGTTATTTATAGCCGAGCATGGATCATGGAATAGAAATGTTCCATCCGGATATAGAGTCGTACTTGTTAAAATTGAAGAAAATAAAGTTGTTTCGCACACCGTCTTTGCAGAAGGATGGCTTGATGGCGGTGCTGCCTGGGGCAGACCGGTAGACATCGAATTCCTCCCCGATGGCTCAATGCTTGTCTCAGATGATTACGCCAATGTGATCTATCGTGTTTCCTATTCAGGATAAGAATTGTATTCTGTTATAGGAATCATCTGCGCGCAGTGAAGTAGAGCCGCAGCGAAAAAAATTATGTACGTAGAAAACTTCAAGTGCCTATTTTAGAAATTATATGCACGCAGAGACGCAGAGCTGCAGTTAAGATTTCCAACACTTTCAAGGTCTCACGCCTCACGTCTCACGTCTCACACGCCTCACGTCTCATGTCTCATGTCTCACGTCTCACACGCCTCACGTCTCACGCCTCACAAATCTCCCAAAAGGGGCCTGATAATAATCTCTTCCACCACTGAATTTGGTCCCATCCGCGTACAGGAAAGCACCGCTTCAGCCACATCCTCTGGAGGCATAAGCCTGTCCTGAGGAAAAGGCGCTTTTCCCCAGGAGGACGACCATGTTGCACCGGGCATAATGGAAGTAACTTTTATGCCATGGGGTTTCATTTCCTCTCTCAATACTTTACTAAAACCAAGTAGTGCAAATTTGCTGATCGTATAAGAGCCGCCATTAGGGTAGGACATAAAACTTGCAATAGAGCACAAATTGATGATGTGACCATTCCTGCGTTTTATCATCCCGGGCAATAGTGTTCTTGTAAGGTAATATGGACTGTATACATTTAAAGCCATCGTGGATTCCAGAGCGCCATCTTCTTCACCATGTACCGAACCAGGTAGAAAGATGCCCACATTATTGATCAGGAGATCGACTTGAGGCCATACTTCCTGAATGGTCTTGCCATAGGTGATGGTTTCTTCCTTTTCAGCAAAGTCAACCGAATGGATCAGGCACTCCTGTTTTGGATATAAGGCCAATATTTCAGCCTGCAAGGCTTCAAGGTCTTCAAGATTTCGGCTGGAAGCGGCTACATTCCATCCTTCGCTAGCCAATGCCATGAGTACCGCTCTTCCTATTCCCTTCGTCGACCCTGTGATGATTGCATTCATATGTTTGAGTTTATCGCTGCAGTTATTGAGTTATCTTTTCAGTTCCAGTGTTTAGCGGTTGGTTAGCTACCAGCCGCCAGCTTCCAATCGCACTGCTCGCGCTAGTAAAAGAAAATCCGAAGGAACGAAATATTGCTTTAACCCTCATTGAACTGGATGGAGTACTTTTACACAGGCTAAGAAAGCATCGAATGACTAAATTTATAGAACATCTAGGCAAATTCCTCGTATGGATGAAGCTTGTATTCTCCAAGCCGGAGAAGATGAGCATGTATTGGAGGGAGACCATGCGCCAGATGAATGATATCGGTATAGGGTCATTGATCATTGTCATCCTGATATCCACCTTTATGGGTGCTGTCATGGCCGTCCAGATTAGCTATCAGCTTGGTGGTCAGCTCATTCCCCGGTTTTATGTTGGTTATCTGGTGAGAGATATTACCATCATCGAACTGGCGCCAACGATCACCTGTCTTGTATTGGCCGGGAAAGTTGGATCCAATATGGCAGCTGAAATAGGGGGTATGCGCCAAAAGGAGCATATTGATGCAATGGAGATTATGGGGGTCAATACTTCAGCCTTCCTCGTCATGCCTAAGATTATCGCTGCTTTGTTTGTAGTGCCTCTCCTGGTTTCCGTGGCAGCTATTGTCAGTATCCTTGGTGCCTATATAGCAGCCGTACCTACCGGATTGTTTACGGGTGCGGAGTATGTGGAAGGTATACGTTCTTACCTGGAGGTGTGGAATATATTCATCATGTATGTCAAGGCCGTCGTCTTTGGCTTCATCCTGGCTTCGATATCTTGCTACCAGGGTTATTTTGTGAAAGGGGGCAGTATTGAATTGGGAAAAGCGAGCACGGCTGCGGTGGTGATGAGTAATATCGCCATCCTGATAGCCGATTACCTCATAGCAGTACTACTTACGTCATGATAAGGACAGAAAATATATGCAAGTCATTCGGTGACCAAGAGATCCTGAAGGATATCAATCTCACCTTTGAGTCAGGGAAGACCAATCTGATCATTGGACGAAGCGGTGCCGGTAAAACAGTCCTGCTTAAGATCCTTGTTGGTTTATATCCGCCATCATCCGGCATTGTCTGGTATGATGACGTCAATTTTACCTCTCTGGATAAAAAGCGCGTGCGGGATATCCGTATGGAGGTAGGGATGCTTTTTCAAGGTACTGCGTTGTTTGATTCGATGACGATCGAGGAGAATGTCCGGTTTCCGATGGATATGTTTACCAATAAAACAAGCAAGGAAAAACTGGATAGAGTTAATTATTGCCTCGAGCGGGTCAGTCTGACCGATGTGCTCAAAAAATATCCATCGCAGCTGAGTGGAGGTATGCAAAAAAGGGTAGGGATCGCCAGAGCCATTGTGCTTCAGCCTAAGTATCTTTTTTGTGATGAGCCCAATTCCGGACTGGATCCTAAGACAAGCCTGGTCATCGATGAACTGATCCATGATATCACACTCGAAAATAATATTACCACCATCATCAATACCCATGACATGAACTCCGTCATGGAGATCGGAGATAATATAGCCTTGTTGAACAACGGAATCCTTGCCTGGGAAGGCAGTAACGATGAGGTGTTGACCTCGAAGAATGAAGTTCTTCAGGATTTTGTCTTTGCCTCACCTTTCTTGCAGAAAGTAAGGGGCTTACACAGCTAAAAATGAAAAAAGCCGACAATAGCCGGCTTTTTTCATTTTTAGCTTTTATGGTTGGTGAGCCTACCGCACCACTTGGTTAATGAGCGTGGCCGCACCACTTGGTTGGTGAGCCTGCCTTACCACTCTTCACTTAAGAAGTGCCCGGGGAGGGACTCGAACCCTCACATCCTATTGGACACATGCCCCTCAAACATGCCTGTCTACCAATTTCAGCACCCGGGCGGGTTCTGGTCGGGACGCGAAGATAAATGAAAAAAGAAAAGGGGGAAGAGAAATCTGAGAGGGTTAAAATGGAGGAAGACCTTTTGTGTACCTAAAGTATTTCGGCAAAATACGAATGTATTATTATTATGTTTAATATGTAAGGTATGCTAAATCAGATTTGTGACTCTTTATTTTCGTTTCCCAACACGTTATCTTCAAAAAATCCCTCCTCCATTTGCTGATTTTAAAACGGTTTGACTTACCTTTAGCTCATTCAAGATCACCCAAGGAGGCATAAAAGTTTTTTTATATATGTTTTAAACTTTTACCACCAAAAGGACGTTATCCTGATATTCTAAGCCTATCGATTTGCAGGAGCAGCCTGCCCATCATAAAGAAGTAGTTTTCTTATTTTGAGACCTTAGTCGAAAAAGCCCGGAGCAAATGTGCATACGGGCTTTTCGACGTTTTTGCTCCGCAAAAACAATCGAAAACGGTATGCTAAATGAAAAATGAAAAGAGAAAAATAAAAAGGTTTAACTGTTCTTCTTTCGTTCATTTCTGCTGTTCGAATAGAGGATATTAGTATCCCTTTTATCGCTCCACAATCTTGAATAAGTGATTCAAATTCAACCTTCTCAATATATTCTGTAGCGTAAAGGAGTTGAAGGAAGTATTCAGTTTCATTGGCTTCTTTGAGCCCAATGCTCATCTTACTTATAAAATCTTTTTTACTTTGAGCAAATTCAGCCTCACGATCATTGGCGCCTGGAGAGGTTCCGGATTTGAGTATTTGTCGGCTCAATACAAATTCTTTCTTTTCGGTCTGTAACCGCTGGACAAGCCGGACAATGTTAACGGCGAAGGCAAAAGCCTTCTCCCTGAGAATCGAGTTTTTCATGAAATTTGATTTTCAATGGTGAATTGAAAAAATTAGGCGCCTCAAGATGAAAAGCAAATCATTTAAAAAAACTTGATTAAAGTTCATCTTTCATTTTTCTCTTTTCATTTTTCTTTTAACTTTTCCCTTATTTTGCAGTATGCCTGAATTTGTCCATCTCCATTGCCATACACACTATTCCCTCCTGGATGGTGCTTCCCATATTCCTGAATTGATGGACAAAGCCGTTGCTGATGGCCAGAAAGGAATAGCGATCACAGATCACGGCAATATGTTTGGTGCTTTTGAATTTGTATCAGAGGCAAAAAAAAGAAACCTCAAAGCACTGGTGGGTTGTGAGTTCTACCTGGTACAGGACCGCCATAAGAGACAGTTTCAAACATCAAAAGGTGAAAAGGATCATCGATATCATCAGTTGTTGCTAGCCAAAGACCAGGATGGGTATCAGAATCTTTCAAAGTTGTGTTCACTTGGTTTTATAGAAGGTGCCTATAGTGGATTTCCGCGCATTGATAGAGAACTTCTTCTTCAATATCATAAAGGTTTGATAGCTACCAGTTGTTGTATTGGCGCAGAAATACCTCAAACGATTCTCACCGGTGATCTGGAGAAAGCAGAGAAAGCTGTTCAGTGGTGGCTCGATATTTTTGGAGAGGATTTTTATATTGAATTACAACGTCAGCGTGGACTAGAGGATATTGATGATACTGGCATGAGCCAGGAAAAAGTCAATCAGATACTCCTCGGGTTTGCCAAAAAATATAACATCAAGGTCATCGCCACCAACGATGCACATTATATTAACGAAGAGGATGCCAAAGCACATGATATCATCCTCTGTGTCAATACCGGAAAAAAAATGTCAGATCCGGGAAGATTTCAATTTCCGAGTACTGATTTTTATTTCAAGACACAGCAGGAGATGAATTTCATCTTTGCAGATATACCCGAAGCGATTGACAATACGAATGAGATTTTTGATAAGATCACTTCACCTATACTCACGCGGGATGTGTTGCTGCCCAATTTTCCAGTACCACAAGGATTCAAAGATCAGACAGCGTATTTGAGGCATCTTGTTTACGAAGGTGCTTTGCACAGGTATGGCACTATTTTGCCGGATATTAAAGAACGCCTTGACTGGGAGCTGAGTGTCATTGATAAAATGAATTTCAATGGTTACTTTCTCATCGTGCAGGATTTTATCAGGGCGGCCAGGAGTATGGAAGTAAGTGTTGGGCCTGGTAGGGGTTCAGGTGCGGGATCGGCTGTGGCATATTGTCTTACTATCACCAACATAGACCCGCTAAAATATAATCTTCTGTTTGAACGATTCCTCAATCCTGAGCGGGTTTCGATGCCTGACTTTGATATTGACTTTGATGATGAAGGTCGCCAACGGGTTATTGATTATGTGGTCACCAAATATGGCAAAAACCAGGTAGCACAGATTGTAACTTTCGGTACAATGGCTGCTAAATCTTCGATACGCGATGTTGGTCGCGTTCTTGAGCTGCCTTTGCCTGATACAGATCGATTGGCTAAAATGGTTCCGATAACTCCTGGCACCTCACTTGCTAAAATTTTTAAGGCTGGCAATGCAGCTGAAAATGATGCACAATCCCGCGACCTCGAAAATATCCGCAAACTGCGTGATATTGAAAAACTGGATACCGCCGAAGGCGAAATCCTTCGTCTTGCCCAACAGGTAGAGGGTACAGTACGCAACACAGGCATTCATGCCGCTGGTGTCATCATTGCTCCCGGGGATATCATGCAATACATCCCGGTGTGCACGTCTACTGAAACGGATTTGTTAGTGACGCAGTTTGAAGGTGGAGTAGTCGAATCAGCAGGTATGCTGAAAATGGACTTTCTTGGACTGAAGACCTTGTCCATCGTCAAAGATTCTATAAAAATTATTGCAGAGCGACAGAGGACGACGGAATTGATCGATCCTGATAAAATTCCCCTCGATGATCCGGCCACGTTCACGTTATTTCAAAAGGGAGATACAATCGGTATTTTTCAATTTGAATCCGCAGGCATGCAGAAATATTTGCGTGAACTCGTGCCAACCAATATTGAGGATCTTATCGCCATGAACGCACTGTATCGGCCAGGTCCCATGAGTTATATACCCATGTTCGTCAACCGTAAGCATGGCAGAGAACCTGTTGATTATCCGCATGAATGGCTGACTGATCTCTTGAAACCTACCTATGGTATCATGGTCTACCAGGAACAAATTATGCAGGGTGCACAAATCATGGCCGGCTACAGTCTCGGTGCTGCAGACATGTTGCGCAGAGCAATGGGTAAGAAGAAGGCAGATGAAATGGAAAAACACCGTCAGATTTTTGTGGAAGGGGCTACCAAAAAGGGAGTTCCATCTGTCAAGGCTGATGAGATTTTTGAGATCATGTCCAAGTTTGCAAGCTATGGTTTCAACCGTTCACATAGCGCTGCATATACAGTGCTTTCTGTGCAGACAGCCTGGCTAAAGACTAATTTTCCTGCTGAGTTTATGGCTGCTGTACTGACGCATAATAAAAACGATATTACGAAACTCAATTTTTTCCTTCGCGAATGTAAACGCATGAATATACCTGTATTGCCTCCGGATGTCAATGAGAGTAATATCAATTTTACAGTGAACTCAAAGGGGGCTATACGGTTCGGACTTTCTGCACTGAAAAATATGGGAGAGGGATCTGGGGATGATATCATTAATGAACGAAAGGCAAACGGACCGTACATCACTATATTCAATCTGACCTCAAGAGCCAATCTTAAGGCAGTCAATAAAAAAGCATTGGAGGCTTTGGTCATGGGTGGAGGAATGGATTGTTTTGAAGGCACACATCGTGCTCAATACTTCGCCCCGACAGATAAGTATGAATCGCTTATCGAACATGCCATCAAGTATGGGCAGTCTGTGCAGGCGCAAGCCAGTCAGACACAACTCACGTTGTTTGGCGATCAGACTGGCAGTATGTTTCAGGAGCCACCTATGCCACAAGTGCCGCAGTGGACTTTGATTGAAAAGCTAACGCGGGAAAAGGAAATAACAGGCATATACATGTCTGGTCATCCACTTGATGATTACAGGCTTGAAATAGAACATTTTACCAATTGCCCGCTTGATATGGTGACAGTACATAAGGATAAGCACCTTAAGCTGGCAGGGATGGTCACCTCCGCCGATCATCGTGTCACCAAAAAAGGAACAGGGTGGGGGATCTTCACATTACAGGATTTCAGAGGGTCTTTAGATATTAGGTTGTTCAACGAAGACTACAAAAAGTACAAGGATATTATGACGATCGGGGAGGCGTTGTTTGTAGAAGGCCATTATCAACTCAGTTGGAATGGACAGGAACATGAATTTAGAATCACGTCCGCACGTATGCTGGCCAGTATTGGTGAAGAGCTCACGAAATCAATAACCGTAAAAATATCCATTGATCAGCTTGATCAGTTTCTCCTGGATAGTCTTGATAAAATCTGCGAAACACACAAAGGCAGACATAAACTTAAGTTGCAAGTCTATGACCGCGAAGATGATTTTATTCTTGGCTTGATTTCTAAATCCAATAAAGTCAAAGCAGCAAGTGCCCTGATAGAGGATCTGGATGCGTTGGGGATAAAGTATAAGCTAAATTAGCAGAGTGATTTTGCCATTGGGCATAGAGCAAAGCGCATATTCCGAATCCTTTGGATTCCGAACAGTACAAGGATCTGTCGACTGACGAATAGCAGTCCTACAGTCTTACAGTCCTGCAGTCTTACAGTCTTACAGTCTTACTGTCTTAAAGTCTTACTGTCTCACAACCCAAAACGTTAAAATATTGTTATAGAGCTATACGTTAACAGCTATAATGTCCGCCAGGAAGTTATCATTACGTTATGATCTATTGGATATTAAACATCATGTTACTGAGTTCTTTTCCGAAAGCGGAAGAGAGAGAGCCGGTCCACGGAACCATTATTGATACACTTCGTGTGCAGATAATGAATTATGACCAGCTCAAACCTTTGCTCAACCACAACAATGACACCACCTATATTGTCAATTTCTGGGCAACGTGGTGTGCGCCTTGTGTTCAGGAACTTCCTTTTTTCCTGGAATTGGATTCCATTTATCGGAATCAGCCGTTTAAGCTGATACTGGTAAGTCTGGATTTCAAGAAAGATTATCTTCGTAAACTGGAACCGTTTGTGCGGGATAGAAGGTTGGAGAGACATGTTGTTGTGCTTGAAGACAATAGATCAAATTACTGGATTGATGATATAGACAAGTCATGGTCCGGTGCTATTCCTGCGACCCTAGTGTACCGGGGAGACAAGAGGGCGTTTTATGAAAGAACTTTTCATCATACTGATGAGTTAAATGATATTATCAAACCATTTTTAAACCTATGAATATGAAATCTCAAATCGGTAAATTGCTCCTCGCCTTATTTACTATCACATTGATCAGTGCGGTTTCCCCTTTAGAGGACGCCTACAAAGTTGGCGATCAGGCTGCCGATTTTTCGCTGAAAAATGTTGATGGCACGATGGTCTCCTTAGCGAGCATGAAGGGCGTAAACGGATATATTGTTGTTTTTACGTGCAACACTTGTCCATATGCTGTCATGTATGAGGATCGCATCATTGACCTTCATAACAAATATGCTCCTATGGGTTATCCTGTGGTGGCCATCAATCCTAATGATCCTGATGTAAAACCTGGAGATGATTTTGCCTCTATGCAAGTAAGAGCAAAGGAGAAGAAATTCCCGTTCAAGTACTTATTTGATGAAGGCCAAAAAGTATATCCAACATTTGGCGCTACGCGTACACCACACATCTTCTTGCTTGATGCCAATAGGTATATACGCTACATCGGTGCCATTGACGATAATGCTCAAAACCCTGCAGAGGTCAGTGTCAAGTACGTGGAGGATGCTATTGCTGCGATAAAAGCAGGCAACAATCCTGATCCTGCTGAAACCAAAGCAATCGGATGCACCATTAAAGTGAAGAGTTAATGGCTTATGGCTTATAGCTTATAGCTTATAGCTTATAGCTTATAGCTTATAGAGAGTTAAAGCTAATCTCTATAAAGGAAATGGCGTCCACTGGACGCCATTTCCTTTATAGATTGGTGAGCTTGTCGAGCCACGGTTGGTGAGCTTGTCGAACCACGGTTGGTGAGCTTGTCGAACCACGGTTGGTGAGCTTGTCGAACCACGGTTGGTGAGCTTGTCGAACCATGGTTGGTGAGCTTGTCGAACCACGGTTGGTGAGCATGTCGAACCATCATTCTTCACTTTCATCCTTCAATCCTTTGTGCTGAACAGATTTAAACCTTCCGTTTAATTTCAGTTGATGAGTCAGCAACCATTCAATCTGTCCGTTCGTGCTACGAAATTCATCTGCCGCCCATTTCTCCAGTGCGGTGTATACTTCTTCATCGATGCGTAAGACAAATTTCTTTTTCATAAAAGAGCTTCCAGTTTCCAGCTACCAGTTTTCAGACCAGTACTATATGCATTTGTTAAGTCAATGTAGGTTGACATCTGATACGAAACTAAATACTATTGATATAATGTTCCGGTATTGATGACCGGGGTCACTTCCTTATCGCTGCACAGGACGACCATGAGATTACTGACCATCGTAGCTTTCTTGTCGTCGTCGAAGTGGACTATATTTTTGCCGGAGAAATCATTGAGGGCCATTTCAACCATGCTGACAGCTCCTTCTACGATTTTGTGTCGGGCAGCAACAATGGCTTCTGCCTGTTGACGCTTGAGCATCGCGCTTGCGATTTCCTCTGCGTAGGCCAGGTAACCAATTCGGGACTCCATCACTTCGATACCCGCAATGGATAACCTTTCTGATAGGGCAAGCTCGAGGGAATGATTTATTTCCTGAAGCCCTGACCGTAACGTGATCTCTGATTGGTTGTCATCAAAGTTGTCGTAAGAATATTGGCCAACAAGGCTCCTGACAGCGGCATCACTCTGTAATTTGACAAAACTGGCATAGTCATCCACCTCAAAGGCAGCTTTATAGGCATCCTGGACCCGCCAAACAGTGATAACACTGATAAGGATTGGGTTACCACGCTTATCATTGACTTTGATGCGCTCACTTTCGAAATTCCGTGCCCGGAGGGAAACGGCTTTTTTGGTAAAAAAGGGATTTGCCCAGAAAAAGCCGTTGTCTTTGACAGTTCCTTTGTACTTCCCGAAGAGGGTTATTACCCTGGAACTGTTAGGATTAATGAAAAAGAAGCCAGTACTTAAAAGCAGGGCGGCCATTAAAGCTATCCCTGGAATTCCTGGGTGCCAGGCTTCCACAATACCAAAAATCCCGATGACAATCAAGGCCAAAAGGACCAGTAAAAGGAGATAACCTGAAAGAGGGCGAAATGATTTTTCCATGATTATTCGTGTTTGATATTAAAATGATATCACAAATATATCATGAAAAACAGTTTTGGCAATGCCCATAAAGAGAAATTCGATCAAAAGCATCCAAAACATGACTAATCCGCCTTTTGGAGATTTGAATACCTTTGGATAGATGAAAGCTGGCTATTTGATTTCTTTGGTTTTATTTACCCTTCTGCTCGCATGTAGAAAGGATGGTCCAGTCCTGGAGCAACTTAATCTTCATCCGCACGGCCTGCCCATCACCATCCTGGCTCCTGACAGCGCAGACGTCCAGGAAAAGGACTACAACTTTATGCGGGATATTACGATCCAGAAGGGAGACCGTTTCTTCCTGCAGATATTTGAGTTTGCCGCACCAAAACAGGATGCAGCCGGCGAAAAGCTCCGCCAGCTTGCAGCAGTAAAAGAGGACCCCTCTTTTATAGAGATTATTAAAGAAGATGATCAGGGTTTCATTTTTAGCAAAAATGTGGACAGCACCACTATTGACTATGATTTTCGATTTGTCAAAATCCTTGGAGAAAAGGAACTGATTTTTCAATCCGGTCTTGTTGGTTCTTTTTCGCTTGAGGATGTCAAGGTGATGTATAACGCTGTGAAGTAATCTGCGATCACGTCACCTCACACGCCTCACGCCTCACCAACTGACCAACTGTTTGTAAACAAACAGAAGCATACTTATTTGCCTCGCTAGGTGTCCATGCTGCGCTTCCACATTGACATAGGGAATTCCGAAGCGCCCACAATAGACAGATAGACTACCATCATCCGTCATTGTTTCGTTAGCCTGCATGACGACGTGGTACTGGCCGTAACACAACTGGTCGAGGATAGGGTATTCCGTGACAAAATAAAAATCGTCTTTGTCTCGAACGCAGCCTTTACAAACCGCATGAGCTTCAGCTTCATATTCTCCATTGGGCATATAACTTTTGAAGCTGTAATTTTGGTTGGTATTATTATGCAACGCAATGACCAGTGATCGCTCACGGATTTTTAAGACAGAGAGTAGGCTGTCTCTCCAATCCGCTATCAACTGGTGGGCCAGCGTATCCATTATTTTATTTCTGGCTAGTTGTTGCCATATCCCGGTATCTGTATAAATTCTGTTAGGATCGAAATGAATGGAGTCTTCTCCAAAAAGAAGGGAGATGTTTCGCTTGCCAGTATGCATGAGTTCATAGTATATACCGCCACCTTTTTTGGTCAGTAGACGGCCTGCCATGGCAGAGGTGTTTTCATTGTCATGCATATTGTACAATAATATATTGGAGCTATCCTGCCCGAATGAAACGAGATGAATCATGGTGCCGGACAAAGGTAGATGCAGGGTGTCCTGACCACGAGCAAAAGAAACTGTCAATACAAAAAGCCAGAAAATATATCCCTTCATAGCGCGAAGATAAGCATAGGACCAGGGTATCTTTGATCACTATGAAAAGATACCGATGGATACTGTTTGATGCAGACCATACTTTATTTGATTTTGACAGAGCCAGTGAAGAAGCACTCTCGGAAGTACTTGAGTTTCACGGAGGAGAATGGAGTGAGGGAATGTATGCGGATTACAAACGCATCAATGTCCAATGCTGGATGGAACATGAGCAAGGTTTAATCGATCGGGATACCCTGCTCTATGAACGGTTCAGGAGATATTTTCATTTCAGGCAGCTTGACCTTGATCCTGTCACCACGCAACAGCATTACTTACGCCTGCTTGGATCTAAACCATATCTGATGCCGGGCGCCAATGAAACAATGGCTCTTCTTCAAGGAAAAGTTAGTCTTGGGTATATCACCAATGGGATGAAAGAGGTTCAGCGACCCCGTCTGGAAATGATCGGCTGGAATAAAAAATTTGATGTTATTGTGATCGCTGGCGAAATAGGCGTGTCTAAACCACATACAGCCTATTTCCAATATGTCCATGAACAGATTGGTTCACCAGATCATGCTGACGTCCTCGTGGTAGGAGATAGCCTTACAGCTGATATCGAGGGCGCAGCGTCTTTTGGATATCATACCTGCTGGTATAATCCAAAAGAAGAATTCTGCCATCTCAATCAGGCACCTGACTTCACGATCCAAAATCTTTTAGGACTCAGGGAAATACTACTTTTCGAATCAGCCTCAATGTGACTCAGGCTTCGAAACATATTCGCCTCCGATACAAAGAAGTATCAGCAATAGGAACAAAAACAGCATCATGGGCATCTAATTGAGTACAAACATATTAAATATATATTTAATATGACAAAAAATGTACCAATTTATTTTTACAACAAAAGTCCCGCTCCTACATTTGTATACAAAGGCCTTGTTCAGAAAATTCACTAGCAAGGCAGGCCTCATTTTTCTTTACCCTTTAACTCGCTTCATGGTGATGAATCGCTTACAGCAATTTTTAAATACACAAACATTTGGATCAGCTGCTGACGCAGGTTTGCTCATTTTAAGGCTAGCTACAGGCCTGCTCATGATGACCCATGGATGGCCTAAACTGATAAGTTTCAGTGAAAAAGCAGACCAATTCTATGATTTTATAGGCCTGGGTGGCGAGGTGTCCTTAGCACTGACCATTTTCGCCGAATTTTTTTGCTCGCTGTTTATTGTGTTGGGCCTTGGAACAAGGTTATTTCTTATCCCTTTGATCATCGTATCGCTGGTCATCGTCTTGGTAGTGCATGGGGCAGATCCGTTAGGCGATAAAGAGCACGGACTACTTTTCCTGGCACCTTATATCACCTTGATTTTAACAGGGCCTGGAAAGTATTCCATAGACTTCTTGTTGCAGCCAGGGCGTAAAAAAATGTACTAACCCGAAGAGGGGTTGGGTTATTTTTTTGGGGTAAAATAAATCGTGTATCCCGGCACCTTTCCTTTTTTTACAGCATCCATCAAGCCGTATTCCACAATGACCCTGTTGTCTTTCGTAATAATAGCGTCTTTGTTGCTACATGAGGTTACGTCGCCTGGTACCTGGATGATGGATTTTATTTTGGTGTTACCAAACATCATCTCCATCATACCCATTTCATCTGTACTCATTATGCTATCAACAGACATGCCCATTTCTGGGGCGAGAGCACCGTAATCCATGGTATCAACCCGGATCCATCCTGCCTTCATATCAACGTCAAATACAAGGAATGCTTCGGACTGCATTCCACCTCCACCCATAGTAGGCAGCATGCCTGAATTGGATGCATTGTCCATATTTTCAATGTAGTCTATCAATTCAGCCAGCTGATCTTTATTATCAAAGTTCATCACGATACCCATCACCAGCGAAGCACTCGAAGCCGGGGATTTCATTCTGAGACTGATTTTACTGACCAGGTCCAGTCGCTTTTCTTTTTCTTTAACGCTGTCCGGTATAATAGTGAGAAAGGATATTAAGGTATCAAAATCACGATCGTATGCAGGGTCTGTTATCTTTTCCATGATGAGTTCCATCGGATCTTTAACTTTTTCAGACGTGGCTATCATTGTATCTGGCTCTTCAGATGAAGAGATAGTTATATCCTCATTTTGAAGAGCTCCCAAATCCCCCATGCCTTTAGTCATACTTATCATTTCACCAATGTCAAAACTGGTTTCCATGGTGCCGGATCCATCTTCATTGAGTTTGAGATTTTGTTCTATATCACCACAGCTACTGAGACCCATTAAGATAAAGGCCGCAGCTGTTAGGAGAGATATGGAGGGCTGCCGAAAGTTCATATTCCAGATTTTAATGATTTTTTAAAAGGTAGATTTCCGAACATTTTCCGGACGTACTATTCCCAAAGGTAAAGATTGTCCTTAATTTTAAGGGATATGTTCCATAAGAAATGTAAACCTTTTGGGTTTATCCGGGTTCATATTGTATTATTTCAAACGCAATTTTTTAACCGAAAAACACAACAAAACATGGCTTTTCAACTCCCTTCCCTTCCTTATAGCCTTAATGCGCTGGAACCTCATATTGATGCTCGCACTATGGAAATTCATCATGGAAAACACCATGCAGGCTATACCAACAACCTCAATACGGCTATTGAAGGCACTGCCCTTGATGGGAAATCTATTGAGGAAATCCTTGGACAGGTATCCAAACAAAGCCCGGCCATCAGAAATAATGGTGGCGGATATTACAATCATAGTCTCTTTTGGGAGATCATGTCTCCGGACGGTGGAGGGGAGCCAACCGGTGCGCTGGCCGAAGATATAGCGACCCGTTTCGGAAGTTTTAATGAATTTAAAGAAGCATTTGGTAAAGCGGCTACCACACAGTTTGGGTCAGGCTGGGCTTGGTTGATGGTCGATGCTTCAGGTGCCCTTGCCGTCATCAATACAGCAAATCAAGATAATCCACTCATGGATGTTAGCGCCCTCAGAGGTACACCTATTCTTGGCCTCGACGTCTGGGAGCATGCCTACTATCTCAATTACCAAAACCGCCGCCCCGATTATGTTGCGGCCTTCTGGAATGTCGTCAATTGGGAAGAAGTTGCAAAGCGCTACGCTGCAGCAAAATCATAATTAATTACAATTGTGAAGTATAAATTAAATAGGCAGGAAGGTATTAATCACCTCTCTGCCTATTTATTTTATTTCATTCACGCCTCACGCCTCACGTCTTACATCTCACAATAACAATCGCTCATAAAGTTTGACAAACCCCTCCACCGTCTGATCAATGTGGAAATGCGCTTGCATATATTCCTTAGCATTCAAACCTCTTCGCTGCCTTTCAGTTTTGTCAGAGGCCATTACGGCAATTGCTTTTGCTATTGCCTCAGCATCCTTAGGCGGTATGATCCATCCGGATATGCCATCCTTAACCAGGCCTTTATTGCCAGGGATATTAGTGATGACAGGAGCTATGCCGAGAAACATAGACTCAACCACAGATTTAGATAAGCCTTCGCCATGCGTGGAGGTTTGAACAAGGCAATCACAGGAGGCTAATATTTCGCGGGCATCACTTCTGAATCCTAATAAATGTATTTTTTCTTTTAAAGGGCTTGAGGCTATTTGTTTAAGTATCATAGGATCATCATATCCATGTCCAATAAATAGATAATGAACATGTTTGTCCTGGGGCAAAAGATGCGTAGCCTTTAGCAGATAAGTAAGTCCTTTAAACGGTCTGACATTCGCAAGAAAACAGATGAGAATATCATCAGGTTGAAAACCGATGATACTTCGTTCTGCTGGAATAATGTCTTTGTACCATAGCGGATCATGTCCCTTTGGGATAGTGCTTAGTTTTTTCTTTGCGTTCGTTATGTTTTTTGATAGTATATGTTCGATGTCTTTGCTGACACAGATGATATGATCCACCCTTGGATGAAAGTATTTGAGATACATCATTGGATCAAACCAATGTGTTTGCCCGGCATACCCTCTATAAGCGATAAGTCTGGATTTTATTCCGCCCATGGCCCAAACAAGGTTCGTCAACCCCTTACTATTGAAAGCATGAACAAAATGATATTGGTTTTCGGTGATGATTTTCCGAAGGTATCGGATGTAGGAAAGCGATATTTTTTTTGTCGGAGGTGTTTCCATGACCTTTATACCGAAGGATCTAAACCGTTGATTATAATAGGTTGCCTCAGTATGTGAAATAATATGTACCTCATGCCCAAGTTGTGAGAGTCGGATAAAAATCTCTGCCTCCGGACGTGAAGAACCAACAGAACGATAGTCACTGATCACGAGGATTTTATAATTGACTTTTTCAGTTGTCATTTGCGCCGGGGAAAGATAGGTGAAATGCGCTTTTTATATTTACTTTCTGTTCAAGGTTGGTGTGGGTTCCCACCTTCAGCATGAAAATCGTTAAAAAGTACTTAAACCTGTAACAATACGACTACAGTCTGAGTCTAGGGTTGATATCTTTAAACCATGAAATCACACAGCCAACTATTCTCCCGGGGCAAACTCACGGGTATTTTTATCTTTTTATTATCATCTTATTGTATTCAGGCCCAGGGTATTAAGGGAAAAGTAGTGGATAGCAACGGGGATCCTTTGCCGTTTACGAGTATTGGGGTATTTGGTACCAGCCAGGGCGCTGCTTCAAACGTAGAAGGGGAATATATTCTTTCACTTTCTCCAGGCCGGCACAAAGTCAGATTCCAATACCTTGGTTATAGTCCTATTGATACTACGTTTGTGATTGGTTCTGGTTACACGGCGTTCAGGGCTGTTATGCGACCCGAAGTCGTTGCTTTACCTGAGGCCCTAGTATCTGGTAACGGCGAAGACCCTGCCTATACGATCATGCGTCGTGCCATAGCGAAAGCCAAATATCATTCCCTGCAAGTGGATGAGTATCATGCTATGGTATACATAAAGGGAAGCGGTCGGTTATTAAAAACGCCGTGGCTCTTCCGTAAAAAAATTAATAAAGCACTGGCCGAAGAAGGGATTGATTCAACAGTCGCCTTTACCCAGGAATCTGTCAGCAAACTTCATTTTATCCGACCTGATCAATACAGAGATACTGTAATTTCGATCCGGACCACCGGTGATGATAACAATACAAGCCCTTCGAGTTTTATTTATGCCAGTTTTTATGAACCCAAGGTGGTGAATGCCATTTCCCCGTTAGCACCGGATGCTTTCAGTCATTACCGCTTTGAATATCTTGGTTTCATTCAGGACGGAGATCAAGTGGTCAATAAAATAAGGGTTACCCCTCGTGCTAAAGGCGATTCGGTGTTTGAAGGCTTCATTTACATCGTTGACAATGTCTGGAGCATCCATAGCCTTGATCTATCCACTTATTTCTGGGGTATTCAGTTTGATATTCAACAACAATTTGAGCCTGTCCTGGCTGATGTCTGGCTCCCTGTTCATGAGATATATGATGTGAGCGGAAGTGTATTCGGATTCGCTTTTGAATACAGGTATTTTGCCAAATTGAATGACTACAGGATCACGTTAAATCCAGATCTCGAAGTACCGGTCATTGTATTGGATGTCAAGGTAGAGACTGAAGAGGCAAAGGCATCTGATGTAAAAATGAAAAACCGTTCATTTGATGAAGGCTTAACGGGCTTAGATGTCGGGGAAGAATTGAGTGCAAAACAATTACGAAAAATGATGCGCGAGTATGAAGAGCAGGAGATCGAATCATTGCCCGATGCTGATACTATTGAGTTTCAGAATTCTTCTAACCAGGTGATTGATAGCGTAGCCTATAAGCGTGACTCAACATATTGGCAAACTATACGCCCACTCCCGCTTACGGACTATGAAGTAAAAGGATATGTGCGATTGGACAGTATCGCAGCTATTCCCCCCGATCCAAAAGATGAAACAGATTCCGATGAAAGCCAGGATTCTGTGTCGATCATGGTGGGTGAGGGTGGTTTTGCCGCCACGGTCAAACGCAGATCAGAATTTAAAGCAATGCATTTGATTACAGGTGGGCGATATAGCCTCAGTGATAAAACGTACTTTCAGTTGAAAGGACCACTCCAATCCATCAATTTCAATACGGTGGATGGATTCCATATGGGCTATGAAGTCGAGATAGGCAACAGTGGCAAGAAGCCGTTAAATTGGGAAGTCGGGGCATTGGGCAGGTATGCCATCTCCAGGGAGGCTATCAATTATGAAGGGAAAGTGAAACTCTTTGGGAAAGGGTGGAGCATACTTATGGAAGGGGGCAATCAGACCAGGCAGTATGATGATGACCACCGGATTTATCCATGGGCTAACTCCTTGTACACCCTTTACATCAACCGAAACTATATGAAGATATATGAGCAGGGATTTGGTCGAATCACATACAAGCAGAATATCGATAAAGGTTTAGGATTTGCGTTGTCAGGAGAATACGCAGATCGTAATCGATTGGTCAATACAACCGACCTGGTTATTTTCGATGATAAAAACCTGCTCTATACAAGCAATGATCCTTCACACCTTGCAGGAGATCAAAATGTATTTAATGATCATCAGGCCATCATCACTGAAGGATCCGTTTGGATTAAACCTTTCTGGGAGTATAAGGTGGAGCGGGGAGCAAAAAGAAAGGACTATAGCCGGTCGCCAAAGCTCACACTGAGCTATAAGAAAGGATGGGGAGAAGATTATGATCCGTTTGATCTGATCTCAGCTCAATTTGATAGCAAAATGTCAGTGGGTGCAGGAAGCCAGCTTAGTATGAGGCTTGCGGCCGGGACGTTTATCGGAGATGACAGACCAAGATATTTCCATGACTTTGCACATTTTCCAGGAAGCCAGATGATCGGATCTCCTGCCAATCCGGTCAATGCATTCAGGATGCTGGACTATTATCTTTATAGCACAGATGAAAAGTATGCTTACGGACTTTTCAACTATCAGTTCAGACGTTTTGGCTTGACACAGTTTGATTATTTCAGACGCCAGGGTATCCGGGAGAATGTCATCTTCAATACGCTGCTCAGTCCTAATTCAAGTCAGTATGCAGAAATCGGATATGGTATCAACTACATCCTTCGTGTGTTGCGCGTTGAATTCGTGACTTCATGGCAGGACTATACTTATCAGAATTTTGCTGTACGTATCGGTGTGGCCACAGATTTTGAATCTATTTTTGGAGGCTTCTGATAAAATCTTGAAAGCTAGAAAGGAATTATAATTCCTGCTATCCTTTATTATACGATTTTGGATTCCCTGATGGCTTTCTGCGAAGCTTCTGTGATGACAAGGCGTCCACTAATAGCAGCCCGTTCTTCGAGCAGTTGATCCCAGTGCTGGGTATCATGCCACAACACTTGTTTTAAAGCCAGCAATGCAGATGCACTGGTTTTTGCAAGTTGTTGAGAGAATTGATCAATGAAGGCATCAAGTTGTTCGACGCTATCGAACACTTCATTATACAAACCTTTTTCTTTGGCCCAGGCTGCGGTCTGCCATTCTGTTGCATTCAAAGCTAACTGACTGAAGGCACTGAGCCCTATTTTTCGTTCTACTGCAGGACCAATGACAAAAGGGCCGATGCCCAGCGCCAACTCACTTAATTTGATAGTACCAAAATTGGTAGACATACAATAATCCGCGGCGGCTGCGATTCCGACACCACCTCCAATAGCCTTGCCATGAACTCTGCAAATCACAATTTTATGGCACTTACGGATTGCATTGATCACATGCGCAAATCCAAGAAAGAATTTTTTACCGTCCTCCGAATTGGTAATGGTCATAAGTTCATCGAAACTCGCTCCCGCACAAAACGTACGTTCGCCTCCTGAACTTAATACAATCACATGGACTTCAGGGGATTCTCCGGCCTTTTTAATGTGGATGGCCAGATCGGCCAGTAAATATCCGGGCATGGAATTGTGGACCGGGTGGGAAAAGGTAATAACAGCAATATGTTTATCAACCGAAATAGTAATGGATCCTTCCATGAGTTGGTTTTCAAGTAATTGAATAGGAAAACGTAGTGATATAAAAGCCAAATATATTAAAGGAATGGCAATGGCATGAATTAAACTTGATTTTGTTGTTTCTTCTGCACCATGGTCAAAATGGTAGCTAGTGCCACTGTTTCACCGGTCTCATCATAGACGTCGACCAGGAATTTTACGATCCCTTTAAGGATTTCATCATCTGTCTTTGGATCAACAGGAAGCTTTTCTTTGACAGTCAACCTGACACCTAATGTCATACCGGCATATACCGGTTTGGTGAAACGACATTCTTCAAGACCATAATTTAAAAGCACCGGACCTTTGCCCGGATCCACAAACAAACCTGCTGCCATGGAAAGGATAAAGTAACCATGCGCCACCCGTTCTGTAAATATGGTGCCATCGAGTGAAGTCACATCTGTATGCGCATAAAAATGATCCCAACTGACATTCGCAAACTGGATAATATCAGATTCAGTGATGGTACGTTTGTGTGTGATCACTGTTTCACCAACATTCAATTCTTCAAAATATTTTCTGAAAGGATGAATTCCAGGGTCTTTGTATGGTCCACCATATTGATAGATCGAAGTGATTTCTGTAAGCGTGGATGGTGTTCCCTGGATAGCGCACCGTTGCAGGTAATGCAGTATACCCCGCATGCCGCCCATTTCTTCACCGCCACCGGCACGACCCGGTCCCCCATGTGTCAGAAGCGGAAGCGGAGAGCCGTGGCCTGTATTTTCTTTAGCGCATTCACGGTTGAGTACCAGGATACGTCCATGATGTGAAGCTGCACCAATTACAAATTGTTTTGCAATAGCATTATCATATGTCACGATAGAGGAGCAAAGGGAGCCTTTGCCCATCTTGGCTATTTCAATAGCCTCCTCAAGATCATTGTAAGGCATCAGGGTACACACAGGCCCGAATGCTTCGACTTCATGCACGGCTTTCGATGACAGAGGGCGTTCGTTGACGAGCAGAATAGGTGAAAGAAAAGCACCATCTTTTGCATTGGCACCGATGATATCAACTTCATCTAAATGGCCATAGGCCATCGTTGATTCTTTCAACAGTTTTTCAATCTGACTTCTCACTTCAGCCACCTGTGTTTTTCCGGCCAGAGCCCCCATCCGCACGCCCTCTACCTGTGGGTCGCCGATGGTGGTCTGGGCTAATGCTTTACCAAGAGCGATTTGAACATCCTCGAGCAAACGCTCAGGAACTATAGCTCTGCGAATCCCTGTACAACGCTGTCCGCACTTAAGTGTCATTTCTTTGCGCACTTCCTTAACGAACAAATCAAATTCTTCCGAACCTGGTTTGGCATCTGATCCGAGTATGCTGCAATTGAGTGAATCAGCTTCAAGATTAAATGGAACAGCCTCGGAAATAATGCGTGGATGCCCTTTGAGTTGTTGTCCGGTAGAAGCAGACCCTGTAAACGTAACGGTATCCTGCGAATGGACATGATCAAGGATGCCGTGGGCTGAACCAACTAAAAGCTGAACAGCGCCAGGAGGAAGTATGCCGGACGCGATGATATCTCTGAACAAAGCTTCCGTAACATAAGAGGAAATGGTCGCCGGTTTTACCAATGCGGGAACGCCAGCCATCAGATTGACAGCAATTTTTTCAAGCATTCCCCAGATCGGGAAATTAAAGGCATTGATATGAATGGCAATACCTTGCTTAGGAACCATAATATGGTGCCCTAAGAACTTTCCATTTTTTGAACTGGCTATTGCTTCGCCGTCTACATGATATGGAAGGTCAGGAAATCGCCTCCGCAGACTTGCATTGGCAAAAAGATTTCCGATACCACCTTCGATATCCACCCAGCTATCTGCTTTTGTAGCACCGGTCTGATAACTGATGGGATAATATTTGTCTTTTCGTTCGTGAAGGAAAAGCGCCAATGCTTTGAGCATCCTCCCTCGCTCGTGAAAAGTCATTTTTCGTAGAGCAGGTCCACCTGTTTTGCGGCCATATTCGAGTATCGCACTAAAGTCCACCCCCCCGGATCGTGAATAGGCTACTGGATTGCCATGGATAGCATTCAGCAGGGTGGTTTCTTTGCCCTCACCGGCTACCCATTGCCCTCCGACATAATTTTCAAGTAATTGCATGGCGTAAAGATACGACCTCTCCATCCAAGGAAAAAAATGATTGTATTTAACACCCTTTTCCTTTCAGTATGTCCAGCTTAAATAATCAAGGAAAATGCAAATATCTCGCCTCTCGCCTCTCGCCTTTCACGCCTCACGCCTCACGTCTCACATCTCACGTCTCACGTCTCACATCTCACGTCTCACGTCTCACGTCTCACGTCTCACGCCATCTCACGTCTCACATCTCTTATCTTTTCAAGACCAAAATCTTCTCTATGCCTGTAGCTCCAAATGCTGTTTGCCATTGCATAAAATACATGCCATTTTCCAGAGGCAAATAAACAGAGAGAACATCATTGTCGTCCTGAACGTTTTGCGTGGACAACAAGCGTCCCTGGATATCATAAAAACGCAACGCGGTGATTTCGAGATCAAATCTTGATAGATGCTTGATGTTAAGCTCGCCGTTACTTACCGGATTAGGATATACATGAAAATATTTTCCCGAAGGATATGGCACATTGCTGGACAAGCCGCTTTCGGAAAGTTTGAATTTATCAAAATGTACTTTCAGGATATAATCGTTTTGTCCGGTTGTCGTATCAACTGCAGCAATCATAAGGCGCACTTGATCAAGTGGAGCATTCAGCAGGAGATCAATGCCAGGATATGATTTTGATTGCCATGATCCTGCGATCGTATCATTACGTAATTCATCAAGTAATATCGTATCCACACCATTGGATAACCAGATATACAATCCGGTATATTGATTTAACGGAGATTCACAAAGCCAGTAATCAAAAGAGATTTTAGGATCGATGGCCTCCGTGAGATCCATCGGAGGAGAGAGCAGCCATGTGGTACCTCCGCTAACTTCATTGTCCTGCACATCATCAGAAGCAGATATTCCGGTGGTATAAGCAAAGCCTCCATTATCATTTGGAGAATCTCCGTCTGAACTGCACAGATAGTTTTCAAAAAGCAATTGCCTGTTAGGTATGCCACGTTCCCAAATCCCGGTGATAGCATCTCCGGCAATGGTCCAGCCAAAGTCCGCATCAAAATCATCTACATACCCCGGAATCAATTGGATCGTGAGTTGCTGAGGTGCGTCCATGACAAGGACGGTCTCAAAAGTGTGTCCCCATATTCCGGCTTGTAATTCATATGTTCCTCCATAAACCGCCGGAAGGAAAAAATCCCCGTTTTCATCAGTGGTTATTTCATAGGTAGCATATGGTCCTTCGATGGTCACTTTAGCAAAAGGTACGTTTCCACCTTCTACGAAGATTACCTTTCCTCCTAACTGATAGACAGGTATAGCAGCCAATTCTATTACTGGTTCAAGCACCTCCCCATTGATAAACTCGAGGGTAATCGTTTTGGTATAATAGCCTTCTTTTTTGACAATGACATGGTATGTCCCTGGCACTGCTTTACCCATTTTAAAAATCCCTCCAAATCCGGTAGCCTGAGGTAATATGACCTCTTCGCTTTCAATCGAAACGACTGCATTCGTCAAGGGCAATCCGGTCATCGAATCAACCACCATACCTTCCAAAAAACATGCGCGAACATAGTTGGGTTCGAAAACGTACAAACCGGTATTTCGGTCAGAAGACAGAATCCTCTCGGAAGGCAACCAGGGAAATGAGCCCCATACACCCGGAAATGCGTCATCCGCTCCCAGGAAGGAATCAAAGTTGCCCACCTCAACCAAATTGTCCGGTCTTGATGCATCGACGATCACTGTACCATTAGCGTAATAAGCCACCACCAACCAATCATCTTTCCATACATACACATTATGCACGACGTTGCCTGAGCCCTCTGTTGAGGCTTGCCTGTATCTATCCAGTTCGATAATATTTGTGGGATCACTGATGTCGTAGGAAGTGACATAGGAATTGGACCGCTCATCTGTAGTAAACATATATTTGCTATTGTCCGAAAGCCAGGCATTGTGTGTGAATTCATGTGGCGTCTTCACACTTCCTACCAGAAAAATATTTTGCGGATCATGAGCATCATAGATAGAAAGATTTCCACCATAGATCTCAGCACTATAAATGATGCTGTCTCTGGTATAGCAGTCGTGGGAATATATAGCCGGAGCATACCCGAGAAATAAAGGATCCGTAGGATTGGAGGCTACATCAAGCATAATCACTCCACCGCTATTGAGGTTACTTCCATTAAGATAAAGAATGCCGTGTTCGTCCGTCCAGAGAGTATGTGCTCTGCGAAAAAGTCTCATCGTATCACCTGATGGCAGTGAATCCTGCCAGATATAGGTCTTCACTGAATCAGGTAAGTATTGCAGATCAATGATCAGGAGTCCTACACTTGCCTCGGAACATACATAGGCGTAATGACCAAATGTATTGATATCCTTCCACAGATTATTTTGGGTGGGGACAAAAGCAATTTCTTCAAATACGTCCTTATTGATATCGACTATAGCTACACCACTGTGTAGTCCGACTAAGGCATATTCCTTACCATCCGGAGCAGCCCAGCCACAGATATCATTGACCCCAGAAGTGTACGTAACACTGTCCTGTAAGGTCATATTGAGTTGGCTAAAGGAGAATAAGGGTGCGATAAAAAACAAAAGACCTGACAGGCCTTTAAGGATAGGAATTCTCATAAAATGGTTACTTGTTCATTTGCTAAAGAGCTGCAAAATAGGGATTTCACGTCAAACAGAAAGACGCATAGATGACATTAGTCGGCAGATCCTGATTTCCATGGAGAATATTGAACCCCAGGATTTGATTCAAGGAAATTTTCTTTCGAAAGCTCGGAGGAAGGAAGAGTTGGTCGTAAGCCTGTAAAACAACGACCAGGAAGGTCCTGGTATAGTTTAGTTCCTTCTGTTTTCCAGCGGATCATTTCATCGGACACTTCCTTAATGAGCTTGCCGGGGTTACCTGCTATCAGGCTACGGCGGGGTATTTTTTCACCCGCTTTTATAAAAGTCAGCGCACCGACGATACATTCCTCCCCAATCTCAACCTCATCCATGATGACCGAATTCATCCCGATGAGGCAGTTCCTGCCTATGATGGCCCCATGGATGACAGCTCCGTGACCTATATGAGCCCCCTCCATCAACCTGACCGTTATTCCGGGAAACATGTGAATCGTACAGTTTTCCTGCACATTGCAGCCATCCTCTACGATTATACCTCCCCAATCTCCCCGAATGGCTGCCCCAGGTCCGACATAGACATTTTTACCGATGATCACCTTGCCAGTGACCGCGGCCAGAGGATGAACAAAAGATGATGGATCGACCACTGGAATATACTCTTCAAAACGGTATATCATGATTTTCAGGCATTTATCTGGCTCAAATGTAAGCACTTCGCTCTAATCCCGACCTGTTTAGAATGGGGATTTGACAATTTTACAAATAGCTATCATCATCCTGCCGCTTGCTAGAAGTTGTTTAACCGGTTGTTCCCGACTGATCACGAATTGATATCTACTCTATTCCTCTCTTCTCTCTTCTCTCTTCAAACTTCTCACTTGCTACCCAATTATTGCTATTTTTACCCATTCATAAACTATTGAATTGGTGGCATCGATCCACAATATCAGCATCGGGGGCATCAATGGAGAGGAAATAAGGTTAGATCAATTTAAGGGTAAAAAAATACTGATTGTCAATGTGGCTTCAGCATGTGGATTTACCCCTCAATATGAACAGCTGGAAGAATTGCACGAGAAGTATCAGGACAGTTTAGTGGTTATAGGATGTCCTTGCAATGATTTTGGTAGTCAGGAAACCGGTGATGAGGAAGAGATTAGTTCTTTCTGCAAAACCATGTTTGACGTGACCTTTCCATTGAGTAAAAAAATAAACATCCGGACCAGACCGGTTCATCCTTTATACGAATGGTTGAATCAAAAGGCACGGAATCGGGTATCTGACAATGAGGTATCCTGGAATTTTCAAAAATATGCCATAAGCCCGCAAGGGGAATGGCAGCATCTATTTTCTGCGGAGACCTCACCCCTCGATGACCAGATAATTGATTGGATTGAAGCGACCTGACCTTTATTAGGTATGGCGTTATTAGATCATTTTGGCCAGCCGGCTATCCGGCAACAATGGGACACTATCCTTTCAGGGGGTAAGTTGCCCCATGCCATATTGATCTATGGAGAGCCCGGCTCAGGAATTTTACCAGGTGCACTATCGCTCGCTAATGACATTTTATGCACTACGCCATTAGAAGGAAAGGCATGCAGAAATTGTCCCTCCTGCCACAGGGCCGAAAAAAATATTCATCCTGACCTTCATTTTCTCCTACCCCTTGCCGGATCTAAATCGCTGACCACCGAATACCTCGAACCATGGCGCGAAGCTATTGCCACTAACCCTTGGATGAATGTGTTTCAATGGACACAGTTTTGCGAGGTAGAAGGCAAACAGGTTGATATCCATAAGGAAGACATTCAGCATGTCACCACTGACCTCAGTCTCCAGTCTTTTGAAGGAGGCAATAAAATTCTCATCATCTGGATGGCACAGTTTCTGGCCCGCGAAGGAAATAGGTTACTCAAAATGATTGAGGAGCCACCCGATCAAACCTATTTTATGCTGATCACTAATCAGCGGGAACAGATTTTGCCCACGATCAGGTCACGGTGCATGCAGGTTTATTTTCCACCAATGGAGCAGGACAATA
Organism: Chitinophagales bacterium; assembly: GCA_038203965.1. Taxonomy (GTDB): domain Bacteria; phylum Bacteroidota; class Bacteroidia; order Chitinophagales; family Saprospiraceae; genus Opimibacter. Next base: position 51,901 of record JBBRDL010000002.1, read on the forward strand.
TTCTTGATCTCTTAGTAGAGGAATACAAAGTAGACAGAAATGCTGCCCCTTTAATAGCGCGTCAGTCTGTAAACGATATGGGAAGGGCACTCGCCCTGGCGCACAACACCATGATCAATTTCAAGGATGAAATGGCTGCGTGGTTCAGGGCGATCATAAGCCGTAAAGGTCATGAGTTTGCGGTCTGGTCCACTAAAATGGGAAGCCAGGATAAAGAAGAACAAAAACAATTTGCCTTATATACGATTGCCTTTGTCAGGAATATTCTCTGGGCTATTCCCGGAAAAGATCATACAGCATACCCTGTTGAAGGAGCAGAGATGATCAATTATCTTCATCAGCATTATCATCCGGAAGTGTGGCACCCAGTGATACATGGCCTGCAGACAGCGTATGAAAAAATAAGTCGAAATGCCAATACTAAATTATTGTGGCTTTCCTTATCAGTGACGGTTAAAAATCAATTAGTGGCGTATCGCCTTCAACATATAAATACTTAAACTATGGCATGTGCAACCTGTCAAAGTGGATCCCCCGGTGGCTGTCAGAATAATGGCCACTGTGCAACAGGTGGATGTAATAAAATGAATACCTATGACTGGTTGTCTGTCTATGATTTTGAAGATCCAACAGGAACCGATATCGTAGAAATCAGTTTTAAAAAAGGTGCCCGCAAGGAATTTTTCAGAAATCATCAATATAATCCTGCTCAGACCCGCGATATGGTAGTAGTGGATACAGGCACCGGTTTTGATGTCGGCCTAGTGTCCCTCACTGGCGAACTGGTGAGAATCCAGATGAAGAAAAAACGTGTTAAGGAGCAAACCATATCAAATCCTGTAGTGCGGATTGCCAATGATCGGGATATCGAACGGCTCAATGAATACAGGGCACTCGAAAAGCAAGCCATGGTCAGGGGAAGAGCCATTACTGTTTCGCTCGGCCTGGATATGAAAATATGCGACGTGGAATACAGGGGGGATGGTCGTAAAGCAACTTTCTATTACACTGCCGAAGGACGAGTAGATTTTCGGGAGCTCGTCCGATTGTATGCTAAGGAATTTCAGGTGAAAGTTGAGATGCGTCAGATCGGAGCCCGGCAGGAGTCTGCAAGGATCGGAGGCATCGGCACTTGTGGCCGCGAGTTGTGTTGCTCGACATGGCTGACTGATTTTAAATCCGTCAATACACATGCTGCCCGTTATCAAAACCTTTCTATCAATCAGGCTAAACTGTCAGGCCAATGTGGACGACTGAAATGTTGCCTCAATTATGAACTTGATACATATATGGAAGCTATCGATGAGTTTCCACAAGATGTGGAAAGGCTGAAGTATCAGGGCGGATCATCTTCCCTGATCAAGATGGATATTTTTAAACGGTTGCTTTATTATAGTGTTGAAATAGAAAGAGGAAGGAATACTGTGATGGCATTGTCACTCGAACGTGTCAAACTGATCAAGGAAATGAACCTGAAAGGAGAATTGCCTGATCAATTACAGGATCCAAATCTTGTCGTAGAGGAAGAACAACTCGATTATGCTGATGTAGGAGGGGATATCGAATTGCCGGATTACAAAAAGAAGAAAAACAAAAATAAGAAAAAACCCGGGCAGCGGCAGGATGGACAAAGTGCAGGTGGTCAGCCACAACCGCAACAAAAGCGTGAGCCATCAGATCGTCCCAATCAACCTAGACGTGACAATCAACAACGTCGTAATGATCAAGGCCCTCGTCCACCTCGCGATCCAAATGCACCAAGAGGTGAACAAAAACCTCGTGAGCCACGTGATCCAAATGCACCGAGAACTGAACATAAACAAAGGCCACCTCGCGATCCAAATGCACCTAGGGGTGAGCAAAAACCTCGTGAGCCGCGTGATCCAAATGCGCCTCGTGGTGAACACAAACCCCGTGAACAGCGTCCACCACGTGATCCGAACGCGCCTCGCAAAGAACAACCACCTCGCGAACCACGTGATCCGAATGCTCCACCAAGTGAAGAAGGACGCAACCAACAAGGAAGTGGACAGAATAGAAATAGGAACAGAAATCGTAACCGTAACAGGGGACCTCGGCCGGAAGGCGGAGAGAAACCTCCACAAAACAATCCAACTGAATGACATATGATCTGGTCATTATAGGTTCAGGACCCGGAGGATATGTAGCTGCCATCAGGGCAGGACAACTCGGGATGAAAACCGCAATAATCGAAAAGTACAATACGCTAGGAGGTACTTGCCTCAATGTCGGTTGTATTCCTTCTAAAGCATTGCTTGATTCATCAGAGCATTTCCTTCAGCTCAATCACACCTTTGCGGAGCATGGAATTAATGCGCAAAAAGTATCGCTTGATATGGCGCAGATGATCGCACGTAAAAATCAGGTGGTATCACAAACCTGCGATGGAGTGAAATTTCTGATGAAGAAAAACAAAGTGGATGTCTATTACGGACATGGATCATTTGTAGATGCAACACACATAAAAGTAGTTGCCGCGGATAGTACAGAAACTGTTTTAGAAACAAGTAAAGTGATCATAGCCACAGGATCCAAACCGGTAACGCCGGCATCCATGGGATATGACAAGAATAGAGTGATTACATCAACAGAAGCATTAAATATCACCACACTGCCAAAACACATGGTGATCATCGGTGCAGGTGTGATAGGACTTGAATTGGGTTCTGTGTTTGCAAGGCTGGGCACAAAGGTTGAAGTAGTAGAATACCTGGACAGGATACTACCTGGTATGGACACGGATGCGGCCAAAGAATTGATGCGTTCACTCAAAAAAATTGGCATCACCTTCCATCTCAGCCATGAAGTTGTTTCTGTTAAAGGATCAAAGACAAAGGCAAAAGTTGAAATGAAACCTAAAGCCGGTGGTGATGCCATCTCATTGGAGACAGATTACTGCCTGATTGCAATAGGCCGGCGCCCATATACTGAAGGACTTGGTTTGGACAATACAGGAGTGAAACTGGATGAGAAAGGAAAGATTGTCGTAGGTGATCATCTGCTGACAGATGAGCCAAACATTTATGCCATTGGTGATGTCATCAAAGGAGCTATGCTGGCGCACAAAGCTGAAGAAGAAGGTATATATGTGGTAGAAACTATAGCCGGACAAAAACCACATATTGATTATAACCTCATCCCCGGCGTTGTCTACACCTGGCCGGAAATAGCTTCTGTAGGTAAAACGGAAGAAGTGTTGAAGGCGGAAGGCGTAGAATTTAAAGTTGGAAAATTTCCAATGAAAGCGCTTGGTCGTTCACGCGCGAGCGGGGATACCGAGGGATTTATCAAAGTTATCGCCCACCAAGAAACGGACGAAATTCTTGGAGTGCATATGTTTGCGGCGCGGGCTGCTGACCTCATTATGGAAGGAGTTGCTTTGATGGAATTCAAAGCTTCTGCAGAAGATATGGCTCGGATATCACATCCGCATCCTACCTACTCCGAAGCTGCAAAGGAAGCTGCGTTGGCGGCAACTGACAATAGAGCATTACATTTCTGAGGTATTATTTCTTCTTAGCAGCATACTGGCCGCTGACCCAGCCGATGTTACCATCATAGCATACTTTATACCATTTCTGGCCATCTACGGTCTTGTCACCAAGGCGGACTACCTCATAATTCTTGTGTACCTGAAAGAGAATGTTTTGTTTTGTAAGATCCGGCTCATTCCTAACCCGTACATTATTGCCGGTTATCAGTAAAATTTCTCCCTTGGCACAATTGGTTTCATTTGAAGCAACATTATTGTCTTCGGCTGGAGTGGTCTCCGTGGGTTTATCCTCAGCAGGCATGTCTTCGGCTTCCACACTTTCCTTATTCTCAGCAACTGCATTTGTTGATTTTTCAAATGCACTTCCCAGGCCAAGGATCTGTTTTAATGAATCATTATAGACCAATGTCAGGTTGTCCCCTTTTCCATTATCAAACACAAGCGCAAGTTGATCTTCATCGTATGAGCCCGTCATTCCCGAAAATGACGACTCGATATTCCTTGTTTCAAGTGTATATTTTTTTCCGGATTGGGTGAGGATGATCTGTTTTGACGGATCATCTACAGATTGCCAGTTGCCTGAAAACGTGTCGGCATCACTTGAGCAGGAGGTGATCACAATGACAAATGCGGATAGTAGAAGGTATGATAATTTCATAGCGGGGAGATAAATTTTGTGCGAATATATAATAGATTTTTGATATATGTATCTCGAATCAATTATTCGCCCTCCATTTCATCTGTCTCTTGTCTACCGGTTCCTTCCTGTGAGATAATGACAACCATTTCTCCCTTGACTTTTTCTGGATGTTTTCCAAACCACGCTTGTAGTTCAGGAGCTGTACCGAAGTGATATTGCTCGTGCATTTTTGATATTTCTCTGACCACACAGACTTTCCGTTCTGCCCCCATATATGTTTTGATTTCCTCGAGACATTTTAGCACTCGATAAGGGGATTCATACAAGACAAGCGTATGTGGGATGGTCGAGAGAAATTTCCAGCGTGTCTGCCTTCCTTTTTTATGCGGAAGAAATCCTTCAAAGAAAAAGCGATCACAAGGAAAGCCGGAACCAACCAGAGCGGGCACAAATGCAGTAGGCCCGGGCAAAACCACAACTTCTTCCTCCGCTTCCCTACAAGCCCTCACCAGCATAAATCCGGGATCAGAAATACCTGGTGTTCCGGCATCTGAAACAAGTGCCAGTTTTTTTCCTTCTTTTAAAAGTTGGATGACGTTAGCTGTGGTCTGATGCTCATTATGTGCATGATACGGCCGGAGTGGCGTCTGGATTTCATACTTTGCGAGGAGACGCGCAGTCACACGTGTATCCTCAGCAAGGATGAGATCAACACTGGAAAGCACCTCCTGTGCTCTGTGCGTGATGTCACCCAGGTTTCCGATAGGGGTGGGGACGATGTAGAGCACTTTTAGACTGCCTTTATCTCAAAAGAGTAGTTCTCCATGATCATATTGGCCAGAAACTTCTGACAGGCCTGATCGACTAGTGCGCGGGCTGCATTTTCATCAGCCGCTTCCAGGGAGATTTCAATTCGCTTCCCTATCCGTACATCCTGTACGCCCGTGATACCTACGTGATCCATATTGCGCGCCACCGTCTTGCCCTGCGGATCGAGCAACTCTTTGTGCGGCATGACGTTGATTTCAGCTTTGAATTTCATAGGGCAAAGGTAATAATCTAAATGTTCGTTTTTGGTATTTGGGCATCGTTCGTTTCGGCTAACGCTCAACGACCAGGGTATTTCGCTGAGTCTGAATGCCGAAATGAAACGCATTATAGCGTATCAATGGCTCAACTAAAAAAGGATGTGGAGAAGTCAGAAGAATGATCAAAATCGAACTAACTCAAACTTAAATCCGGTCGCTGAGCGTAAGCCGAATCGGCCACCACTTTAATACCACCGTAATACCAGATTTACTACCCCAAGCAGCACATACGCCACAATCCCTGCAGGAATCGCAATCGGTCCTAAGAAAACAAGCCCGACAGCAGTCACCATGCCCAGACCAATCGCAGTGATTATTCCAGC
>JBBRDL010000003.1:0-57011 GCA_038203965.1 Chitinophagales bacterium
TGGGTTGATTCGCTCTAACACCCGGGCTACGTCGTCGGACCTGCCACTAAAATGACCTGGCCTGAACTGTCCTTCCAGCGTCGCTGCTGTTGGGCGCTGATCAACATCAATAACATTCGTATCCCCAGGAGGATAGATATCAGCGACTTCGGGAATAAACACTGCATCAACCCCACCTTCATTAAGCATGATCAAATCCAACTCGATAGGCCTTGGATATTTGCGAAGGTCTTCAGGATCATTAAACTGTTTGGGATTGACAAAAATGGAGACCACGGTCACATCTGATTCCCTTTTACTTTGCTCCACCAGGGACATATGCCCATAATGCAAGGCACCCATCGTCGGTACGAAACCCACCGTACGCCCATCTTTCCTTTGGCTTGCGACCCAATCCTGTATATGTTGTACTCGCTTAAAAATGAACATTGACGATATCGTTGTGTTTGAGTGCTGTATGGAGCCGTAAATAGCGGGAAAAGGTAGCAATTTCGGCTGAATGACTTCAGCCTATAGCTTTCAGGTATCAGCTTTCAGCCCCAACTGTAAAGCTATCTAAGGCTTGATGCTGATCCTTCTATATGGTGTAGATTAATCAAAATACTATCTAATTCCAATGATTATAAGCCCTCCTCACTGTAAAATCCCAATCTAATAGCTTATAGCTTATAGCTTATAGCTTTTTTTTGCATTTAACCATTACTTTTGTCGCCCATGTTTTTACAAATACTAAAATCGAAGATCCACCGGGCAGTGGTCACGGAGGCAAATCTCAACTACGTAGGAAGTATCACTATAGATGAGGAACTGATGGATGCAGCCGGCCTGTTGGATGGTGAACGCGTCCAGGTGGTCAACAATAATAATGGCGCCAGACTCGAAACGTACGTCATCACAGGGGAGCGCCATTCCGGCCAGATATGTCTCAACGGTGCTGCAGCACGCCATGTACAGATAGGCGACATCCTGATCATCATGGCATATGGCCTGATGACGCCGGAAGAAGCAAAGGGTTTCAAACCACTGAACGTCTATCCGGACGAACACAACAAGATCAAATTCTAGCCTGTGGCCATTCCTAAAAAGGTTCGTTCATTTTTACAGTTTATCCTCTTTACGGGCATAGGTGTACTTATTCTTGTTTTGGTCTACAAAAGCCAGAACGCAGCCTATGTCGCTGAATGCGCGCTGAAAGGGATTCCCGATAGTGAATGCAGCCTGATGGAAAAGTTAAAAACCGATTTTGCCAGTGTCAATTACTGGTGGATACTGACAGTCATCTCCGCTTTTATTTTCAGCAATATCTTAAGGGCACATCGTTGGCTGCTATTGATTAAAACCATGGGCACTCATGGCCGGATGTCCAATGCCTTCTTTACCATTATGGTTGGCTACTTTGCCAATATGGGACTTCCCAGGGTCGGTGAATTAGTGCGGGCCGGTTTGTTTGCGAAATATGAAAATATAGGCCCTGAAAAAGTCATGGGCACGATAGTGGTTGACCGTATCCTGGATCTGGCAAGCCTGCTTTTTGCTATTCTTCTTGCTTTTCTGCTGCAAGGCAATGTCCTCTTTGTTTTTTTTAAAGACAAAATTGGTAATTCTATTTTTGGACAAGGCTGGATATACATCCTGATAGGACTTGTTTTCCTCCTTTTATTTTCGCTGTATCGATTCCGTCGAGTCATCAAACGATGGAGTCTGTACCAAAAAATACATCATCTGGTGGAAGGATTCAGGGATGGCCTCCGTAGCCTTAGGCGTGTTGAAAAGCCTTGGATATTATTCCTTGATACGGTCCTGATATGGCTGATGTATTACCTGATGATGTTTTTGTGTTTCAAATCTTTTGAACCAACCACACATCTCGGTGGAATGGCCGGTTTAATGGTTTTTGTTTTCGGTGGTTTAGGTATCGTATTCCCATCTCCGGGAGGTATGGGTACCTTTCATTTGATGGTCATCACCGCACTGGCTATTTACGGCATTCACGGTGATGATGCCTTTTCATTTGCCAACATTCAGTATTTTTCAGTGCAACTTCTCGGCTGCATGCTGCTGGGCATCATCGGACTTATCGTATTACCCATCATCAACAAGAAAGCCAAACCCAATGTCGACATACCGGATCCCTTCGAAGTCTAAAATATTTGACCCTGAGGGTTTAGTAGAGAAAATAAAGTCATGGCGTCAATCCGGTGACCGAATCGTTTTCACCAATGGCTGTTTTGATATCCTCCATGCCGGCCACATCAAGTACCTAGAATCTGCTGCTGAATTTGGTGACCGCCTCATCATCGGCGTCAACGATGATGATTCTGTGCGGAGACTTAAAGGCGAAACACGACCAATCAATATAATTGATAGTCGCTTATACCTACTGGCCTCTCTGAGTTGTGTTGATGCCGTGGTTTCCTTTCCTGAGGATACACCGATCGAAATGATCATGTTATTACTACCCGATGTATTAGCTAAAGGAGGTGATTACACGCCGGAGACCATCGTAGGGGCCAAAGAAGTAATCGGATGGGGAGGCAGTGTGGAAGTTATACCATTTGTTGCCGGTTTCAGCACGACACGGTTGGAGAGCAAAATCCTGGATTTACACAGAAGTAAAAATAAAGAATTATGAAAACCCTGACCGGTGAGGTATTTGATTTTCTGGAATCTATTGCCCCTCTGCATCTCCAGGAAAAATATGATAACAGTGGGCTTTTAATTGGCCAGACAGATCAGGAGGTCACAGGTTCTATTATTTGCCTGGACTGCACGGAGGAAGTTCTTGATGAAGCCATTGCTAAAGGTTGCAATCTGATCATCTCCCATCATCCTGCTATATTTTATGGGGTAAAGAGGATCACCGGAGCCAATCCAACGGAGAGGATCATCCGGAAAGCTATAAAACACGATCTGATCCTTTATGCCATTCACACTAATCTCGACAATACCCTGACTCATGGGGTCAATGAGCGGATAGCCAGGAAAATCGGGTTGGATATTGATCGTATACTGAAGCCGCTACAAAATAGCCAGGATCCTACGCTGGGTGCCGGAATTGTAGGCTATTTCCCAAACCCATTGACGGAAAGCCAATTTCTACACCTTTTGAAGGATCTGATGAAAACCTCATTGATCAGACATACTAAACTGACAAACAAGCAGATACAAAAAGTGGCCGTTTGCGGGGGCTCCGGGAGCTTCCTTCTTGAAGATGCACAGAAAGCCGGGGTCCATGCCCTGGTGACAGCAGATTTTAAGTACCACAACTTCTTTGATGCCCAGGATGATCTGCTGGTCTGTGATATAGGCCATTATGAAAGCGAACAATTTACAATCAACCTCTTGCAGGAGCTTATTTCAGGGAATTTTAGTACTTTTGCCGCCCATTGTACGGGAATAAACACCAATCCGGTTCATTATTTTACCTGATTTTCATCTAAACTTATGGCAAAAACAACCGAAATCAGTATTGAAGAAAAGCTGAGACAGCTCTTCTCTCTCCAGAAGATTGATACCAAAATAGACGAAATCGAAGTCCTCAAAGGCGAACTTCCTATTGAAGTGAGTGACCTTGAAGACGAAATCACCGGTCTCGAAACCAGGCTCAAAAATCTCAATGATACCGTCAAGGATATTGAGAAAGAAGGGCTGAAGTTTACTACGAAAATCAGCGAAGGGGAAGCCCTGATCAAAAAATACACCAAGCAACTGGATGACGTCAAAAACAACCGTGAGTTTGACGCTCTCTCTAAAGAGCTTGAAATGCAAAAACTAGAGATTCAGCTGGCTGAGAAAAAAGCCCGTGAGATCAATGATAAAGCAGCTGTAAAAAACACGGTCATCAAAGAGGCCAAAGAAAAACTAAAAGCTAAAAAGACCAACCTTGATGTCAAGAAGGATGAACTGAAATCCATCATTGCCAAAACGGAGAAAGAAGAAAAAGCACTTCGCAAAAATGCATCTACAGCAGAAGGTGTCATTGAAGAGCGTCTCTTGAAAGCATATCACCGTATCCGCAACAACTATCGCAATGGCCTCGCGCTGGTAGCGATCGAAAGAGATGCCTGTGGAGGTTGTTTCAACCAGATACCACCGCAAATCCAACTTGAAGTATCACAACGCAAAAAAATCATTGCATGTGAACACTGCGGACGTATCCTTGTCGATAGCGAGATCGCTGGTTATACAGTAGAGGCATAATCACGCTCAATTGATTCGTGAATAAAAAAATCCAGGCACAAATGAAGACTTTTATTTGTGTCTGGATTTTTTTTTGGACAGGCACTGCGCTTTCTGCTACCGAAATGTATTGGACGGAAGAAGCAAAAAATGCCTATTCTCTTATTTCAGCTTTACGTATCGATGAGGGCCTGACGATCATCAGGCTGCAATCGATCACACATCCGGATAATCATATCTGGCCTTACCTGGAAGACTATGGTGAATTTGTGCGGATTTTTGTTCGGGAAGATCTGCGAAAAATTCCTGTGTTTCTGACAGCTTCCGGAGCGAGACTTGAAAGAATAAGTTCAGTTCCTGAAAGCAATCCGCTATCGCTGATGGCACAGGCACAAGTTCTGCTGCACCAATGCGCACTTCATCTTCAGCAGGGTGCGTTTTTAAGCGCAGCCACCGATATCAACAAGTCGTTTAAGCTGTTGCGCAAAAATCAAAAGCTGCATCATGATGATGTAGCCAGCCTTAGGTTATATGCTTCGTTAAAGGTAGTATTCGGGGCTGTACCGGATCAATACCGATGGCTTGTTTCCATAGTCACAAGCCTGACAGGTACCATAGAAGAAGGACTCACTGAGTTATATTCCATTATCAAATCCACCTCACCTTCCAATAATGTTTTTTTTGAAGAAACGGTATTCTTTACGGCTCTGGCAGAAGGACGTCTGAACAACCATCCGCAGAAAGGATTGCAACTCCTGCAGACCTATCTGGGAAAGGCACCGGAAACTAAAACCGTGCAATACCTTATGGCCAATCTGTTGATTGCTGATGGCCGCAATGATGAAGCGATCAATATATTGAATAAAGGAATAGGCACAGCGGGGGCAGTGCGTATTCCTTTTCTTGATTTTATGCTGGGAGAATGTAAGCTGTTTCGTGGTGATGCAGATGCGAATGTATATTTCAAAAAATTTCTTACTGCACACAAAGGAAAACACTTTATCAAGGAAGCCCATCAGAAACTTGCCTGGTATGCTTTATTAAACGGGGACCGACCAGGATACTTTAATCATATGCAACAGATCCTGATCAAAGGTGCCAATACGACCGATGAAGATAAGCAAGCGATGGTTGAAGCTGAAACGCATGCTACTCCGCATCCGATATTGCTGAGAAGCAGGTTATACTACGATGGTGGGTATTATGACAAATCATTTCAACAGCTACCCGAAGAACTTTATACGACATTAAATCAACAATCACATCGCCTTGAATACTTGTACCGGAAAGGCAGGATACTTCAGGCGCGCAAATCATATGCTGAAGCATTGCACTACCTCTCCCTGACCATCAGCAGCGGCCAGTACGAACGATATTATTATGCCTGCAGCGCAGCCCTGCAATGCGGACTTATTCATGAAACATTGGGCAGCGAACCTACAGCAAGAAAATATTACCTGATGTGTCTGGATATGACGCCGGAGTCTTATAGTACAGGCCTGCATCAAAAAGCTAGGATGGGTCTGAACAGGATAGGAAAATATTAAAATGATGCTTCGGCTCTCAGCAACCTAAAACGAGTGAAAAGATAAAAGTCCCAAAAGAGTAGCGTGAGGCGGGATTGAACCGCCGACCTCCCGTAAGGGCGCTCTACCATTCTGTGCATAGTTTTCCTGAGGAAGAAATTATTCCCAGGTGTATTAGTAATTATCTTAATTGGATGCCTCCCTCAATCGTTTTGACATATCGTTCGTATGTTAATGCCTCATATTTGGATTCAAACCTTCTGACATAAATCAACACTAAAGGTCTGCGATACTTCGTAAATTTTGTACCTCCAGCCATATGTGTGAGAAATCTATTTCCCAAATCACCACAAGTGCCTTTGTACAATTTGTTATCCTTTAGACTATAAAGGACATAAAACCAATGCTCCAAGTGCGACATTGATCAGTTTTGTTTTCTACCATTTCGGTAGCGTGAGGCGGGATTGAACCGCCGACCTTGCGATTATGAATCGCACGCTCTAACCATCTGAGCTACCACGCCATTTATTTTCAAACTACGGGATTGAACCGCCGACCTCCCGTGTAGGTAATTTAACCATCTGAGTTATACTGCCAAAAAAGGAGTGTAAATATAAATGTTTCTCCCTAAAAATCATGTGGATCTCCCAAAATCTAGATTTTCATTTCCCCATAACCTAAAAGCTCCAAATCCTTATAAAATCACGACAACGGCCATTCAACATCTCAGATCAGGATCAGAGACTTTTGGGCTACCTCACCGTTGACAACTCACCATCTTTTCTCTTTTCTGTCTTGGCTGCTGAGCGTAGCAGAAGCATCACTTTTCATTTATATAAACCGATCCTTCCATTCTTCCGGTGGCAAGGGACAACTATTATATCGTCTTCCATAACGATATCTCTGTTTTGCCACCCACCTATAACCGCCATCTCTCCATTTTTTAGGAAGGATATATCCCACGATACCAAGATTGTATGGAAAGCCCAGCGCTTCAAAAATCTTCAATACTGCATCGCTCCTTAAAGCAATCTTACCCACATCATAAAAGACGATCGTGTCTTCTTTGACATAATCAGGTAGAATAGGTTTCAAAAGCTTTTGAGCCATCTCCCCATGAAGCGGAGAAAATCTGAATACCTTCTTCCTGTCCATTCGAATAATAAGCTTCACCCATCCATGACACATGGGGCAGTTACCGTCGAAGAATAAAATTTTCATACGCTATAGGTGTAAGACAGTGAGAAGTGTAAGACAGTGAGAAGTGTAAGACAGTGAGAAGTGTAAGACAGTGAGAAATGTAAGACAGTGAGAAGTGTAAGATAGTGAGAAGTGTAAGACAGTGAGAAGTGTAAGACAGTGAGAAGTGTAAGACAGTGAGAAGTGTAAGACAGTGAGAAGAGTGAGACAGTGAGAAGTGTAAGATAGTGAGAGGGGTGAGACAGTAAGAGGTATAAAAAGACAAACCCACTCACAACTCACATTTCACATTTTACATTATCCAAAAATTTGTTCAAACATCTCTCTCAACAATCTTACCTGCACAACAGTTGTATTTGATCGGGGGATATCAAGCTGAGGTGAAGCAGGGATATATATTTTTTTATACCCTAGCCTTGTTGCCTCCGCAATGCGCTTGTCAAGTTGTTGCACAGGTCTTATCTCGCCCGACAAACCGACTTCACCTGCAAAACAAATATCCCTTGGAACAGGAATATCCTGCAGCGATGAAACCAAAGCCACCGCCAGCGCCAGGTCTATTGCGGGTTCTGTCACTTTCAATCCTCCGGCCACATTGAGAAATACATCCTGGTTGCCAAAGAAGAAACCGCAACGTTTTTCGAGTACCGCAAGCATCAGGTGTAGTCGCCTGACATCATAGCCGGATGTGGAACGCTGAGCAGTGCCATACACGGCCGTGCTTACTAAGGCCTGTGTCTCAATAAGAAATGGCCTGAATCCCTCACATACCAATGCAATGCATGAACCGGAAATCCTGTGGTTGTGATCAGCAGGGATCAACCATTCAGATGGATTTTCTACCGGGACAAGACCTAAACCTTTCATCTCGTATATACCGATCTCCCTTGTTGAACCAAACCGGTTTTTGACACATCGCAGCAGCCTGAAATTATATTGTCTGTCTCCTTCCAGGTGTAGGACGATATCCACAATATGCTCCATCAATTTGGGTCCGGCTATTTCACCTTCCTTGGTAATATGACCCACCAGGATGATCGTGATACCGGTTTGTTTACTGAGCTGTTGTAACCGGTAACTACATTCTCTGATCTGACTGACAGAACCAGGAACCGACTCCAATTCCGGTGAGAAGAGCGTTTGAATAGAGTCGATGACCACAATCCCTGCCTTTATCTCCATGATCACGTCTATCACTTTCAGGAGATCAGTCTCTGCCAGGATATGACAATTCTCCCCTTTGATACCTAACCGCTGGGCACGCATCTTAATCTGACTCGCACTTTCTTCTCCGGAGATATATAACATCCGGAGGTGTTGGTTAGCAGCCATTTGTAAAAGCAAGGTGGACTTTCCTGCTCCGGGTTCACCCGCCATTAAAATAACAGAACCTGGTACCACCCCACCTCCCAGGACCCGCTCCAGTTCAGGATCTCCGACCTGGACACGCATTTCAGTCTCCATACTGATCTCTGAAAGTAATATCGGTGTAGCCTTAACAGAAGCTGAGCTTCTGGCTTGAACCGTTGAACCCTTTACAATACTGACAACCTCCTCTGTCATGGTGTCCCAGGCATTGCATTCTGGGCATTTCCCCATCCATCCTGAGGCTGTAGCGCCACAGTTGGAGCAGATATACCTTGTCTTAACTTTAGACATAATTTACTTTTTTTCAACGAGTTAACAGCTTATTATAAAAAATTAGTCCTTAATGCTTAATAATTGCGAAACTCTATGTAATTTTAAAGTGTTCTTATGGTAATTAGATTTGATCCAGTTCAGTTAAATTTGGTTTAAAAGTAAGCCTAACGCCCAGATGTAAAAATAAAATGTAATATTGCCTCATTATACTTGTTCTTTAGTAGTCATAACACCACCACTAATCACACTTTGAAGTTTCACTGAAATTCCTTGATGGTCGTCATGATTATTACTTACACGTATGCTGTGTAGGATTTTTACTATAGACTGGATTATCAAATGATAAAAAAATTTACATTCTTTGCATACTGTTTGAAAAGAGGGTGTAAGCAATGTACCTTCGAGATACTTACAAATGAAATGAAATAAATCTGTTTTACTAACAGAAAAGATATAGTTTTCAATTGGTTTTTTGGGGTTTTTGGGGTGCCAAGTGCTAGCTTGGTGCCCCCTTTTTTTTACCATTGTGTGAAGTAATATGTGTGGGAAAGTGAGAGGGGTAAGAGAGTAAGACACTGAGACAGTGAGAGGGGTAAGACAGTGAGAGGTGCAAAAAGCAAGAAAAATGATGCTCACTCTTTTGCAGGATTTGCCTGCATCCGTCTACTGGTTTTTTTATAAAAAAAAAACTGTAGACGTCGGTAGCCTCCAGCTACCGATGGATAAATCATAATTATCATGCTCTATTTCGAACCTGTGTCAGTAGCCTCCAGTCTACAGGTGAAAATCATGCGTTATGTTATATCAAGTCAATTATATCCTTGATCATCGACTTTCTTGTCCTGAAATAGGATGACAGAAGGTTTTTCTTGCCGTTGAAAACGGCATTTGTCTCCATTTCCTGATGATGATTTTATGATTTTCCTCCCGCGGACGTCCGTACGCCCAGCTTTGTTTTTTCTAGTCGAAATAATCCATGTTGAATGATGGTTTTTCTTGCCGTTAAAAACGGCTGCGCTTGCAGATGAAGCTGGTCATTTAATCCACCTCTTCAGTCTTTCGGTCTATAACAACTGTCTGAATTAATTATCTTGAACCCATGAATCCATGGATATATGTCTTGGATGCCATGAATCCATGGTTTACCAACGATGCGGTTGTTTTCGGCATTTTGATCTGCACGCTTGCCGGCATATTTTATACATCGCAATCAGAAGTGCCTTTCTGGAAAAAATTCTATACCTATGTTCCGGCATTGCTGCTGTGTTACTTTATCCCTGCGTTGATGAACTGGCCGCTTCGGTTGATTTCAGGAGAAGAAAGTAATCTGTATACGATTGCATCGCGTTATTTTCTACCTGCGAGTCTCATCCTGTTGTGTTTAAGTATAGATATGAAAGCAATTCTTGGGCTAGGGCCGAAGGCGCTTATCATGTTTTTTACGGCGACCCTAGGGGTGATGTTGGGAGGACCTATAGCTTTAATGGCCACTACCTGGTTATTTCCTGGAGTTATTGCGGCTTCACCTGATGAATTATGGAAAGGGCTCAGTTGTATTGCTGGTAGTTGGATTGGAGGGGGTGCCAATCAGGCGGCTATGAAAGAAATATTCAGTGTGCCTGAAAGCCTTTTCGGAACTATGGTGGTGGTAGATGTCGTGGTAGCGAATATATGGATGGCATTCCTGCTGTATGGTACGAACATCACAGCTAAAATTGATAAGTGGCTGAAAGCAGATTCTTCTGCTATTGAAAGTCTAAAGCAGAAAATCAATGATTACAGACTACGTATTGAAAAAGTACCCTCTACCCTCGATATGTTCATTTTGATGGGGGTGGCTTTTGGGGGTGTTGGGCTATCCCATTGGGGTGCAGACCTAATTGTTCCTGCGCTTGAAACTATTAAACCCGAGTTGCAGGCGTGGCGATTGGAGTCCATCATAAGTGGGTTCTTCTGGATTGTTTTAATAGCTACCACTTATGGCCTCATGATTTCATTCACTCGATTCCGTAAGCTGGAGGGTGTTGGGGCATCAAAATGGGGCAGTGTGTTTATCTATATCCTCGTAGCCACCATCGGGATGGGAATGAACCTCGAGGAAGTTTTTGATAATCTGGGATTATTTGCGATCGGCATTATATGGATGTTGGTGCATGCTACCACTATGATCGTAGTTGCCAAAATAATAAAAGCGCCTTTCTTCTTTTTGGCTGTGGGCTCACAGGCCAACATAGGGGGTGCCGCTTCTGCACCTGTCGTGGCCTCTGCATTTAGTCCTTCTCTGGCGCCTGTGGGCGTATTGCTGGCAGTCCTTGGCTATGCGCTTGGGACATATGGCGCTATTATTTGTGCGTATCTTATGAAAGCTGTTCAAGGAATGTAAGAGCGTGAGACGGTGAGAACTATTTGAATTCATGCGTGTTTCCTTAACTCGCTAAAATACAGAATCAAAAAAACTGTACTTTTGCGGCCTCTAATGAGTGATCAGATCAAACATGAGTGCGGAATCGCACTGATCAGGCTTCTTCAACCTTTACAGCACTACCAGGACAAGTACGGCACAGCTCTCCATGGACTGTATACCATGCAATTGCTCCTTCAAAAGATGCGCAATCGTGGTCAGGATGGTGCAGGAGTCGCTACGATCAAAATTGACCCTTTACCGGGAACCAGGTACATCAGCCGCAAACGGAGCAATAGTCCTCAATACCTGAAAGAGGTTTTCCAGGGCATTTTCCAGCATTTTGAAGATTGCACCCCGGAACAATTAAGGGATGGTGCCTGGCTAAAAGAAAATAAACCCTATACCGGGGAAGTCCTGATGGGACATCTTCGCTATGGCACACATGGTGACAACTCCATCGAAACCTGTCACCCATTTGTCCGACTCAACAACTGGATCACCCGAAACCTGGTCCTTGCCGGGAATTTCAACCTGACCAATGTGGATGAACTCTTCGATGAGCTCGTTCGACTGGGTCAGTATCCCAAAGAAAAATCAGATACCGTCACTGTCCTTGAAAAAATAGGCCATTTCGTCGACAGCGAGGTCGAGCGTTTGTTTAAATGGTACAAACAGGATGGCATCGCCAATGACATGATCACCCCGCTGATCATGGAAAATATGGATGTACAGCGCGTCCTGAAAAATGCCTGTCGCAAATTTGATGGCGGCTATGTCATGGCCGGAATGGTCGGACATGGGGATGCCTTTATCTTCCGCGATCCGAATGGCATTCGTCCCTGCTTTTTTTATGCAGATGATGAAATCATCGCTGCTGCATCCGAAAGACCTGCATTACAAACTACACTCAATATCAGTGCCCGTTTTGTCGAAGAACTCGAACCCGGGCATGCCCTGATCATCAAAAAAGCAGGCGGGTATGATGTAGTTCCCTTTATCGAAAAACGGGAGAAGAAAAGTTGTTCCTTCGAACGGATCTATTTCAGCCGTGGCTCCGATAAAGACATCTATGTCGAACGCAAAAACCTTGGCAAAAATCTGGTAGACCGCATCCTCATCGCTGTAGATTATAAATTTGACGATACTGTTTTTACGTATGTTCCGAATACAGCCGAAGCCGCTTTTTATGGACTTATGGAAGGCTTGCATGATGCCTATAGCAAAGTAAAAGCTAACCAGATCGTTGCAGCAGGAGGAAAAATGACGGCTGAAGAAATCAGCACTTTGCTGGCCAAACAACCGCGTATTGAAAAACTGGCCAACAAAGATGAAAAGCTAAGGACTTTTATCGCCAATATCGATACACGTCATGAAATGGTCTCTCATGTATATGATGTCACGTACGGTATCATTCGAAATGATCTCGACACCCTTGTATTGCTCGATGATTCTATCGTCAGAGGAACTACCCTGAGGGATTCGATCATCCGGATGGTGGCCTTGCGACTAAAACCAAAACGTATTATTGTAGTGAGCAGTGCTCCGCAAATCCGATATCCGGATTGTTATGGTATTGACATGTCCAAGATGGGCGACTTTGTAGCATTCAAAGCGCTAGTTGAAATCCTTAGAGAAGAAGGGAAAGAAGCCCTGCTACAGGAGTGTTATGAAAGATGCAAGGCACAGTTGCACCTACCAAAGGATCAGATCACCAATGAAGTAAAAAGCCTTTACGATCATGTATCTGAGGAAAGAATTTCAAAACGGATAGCCCAGATCGTTTCACCGGTGGATATTGAAGTGGAAGTAGATGTCATCTATCAGACCATTGACGGCCTGCATCAAGCCTGTCCTGATCATACGGGAGACTGGTACTTTTCAGGAAATTATCCAACTCCCGGCGGAAACAAAGTGGTCAACAAGGCATTTATTAATTATATGGAAGGCCGCGATGAAAGATCTTATTGATCCGCAGCGTTTTCATCATACCTTTAAACTATAAAATTTACATCACCGCGTTGAATTGACACTATGCCGGATATTATTAGGCTTCTTCCCGATTCGATAGCAAATCAGATCGCTGCCGGCGAGGTGATCCAGCGTCCTGCATCGGTCATCAAAGAGCTGCTGGATAATGCAGTAGATGCCGGTGCTACCGAAATCAATGTCATCATCAAGGATGCTGGCAAAACCCTCATTCATATCCAGGATAACGGGTCAGGCATGTCTCCTACGGATGCCCGCATGAGTCTGGAACGTCATGCTACTTCCAAACTGCGAAAAGCAGAAGATCTTTTTGACATCCGCACAATGGGCTTCAGAGGAGAAGCGCTGGCTTCTATTGCGGCGATAGCTCATGTTGAAATACGTACCCGCCGAGAAGAGGATACGATCGGCACAAGAATTCTGGTGGAAGCTTCTGTAGTCACTGTTCAGGAAGGCTGCCAATGTCCGGTTGGTACTTCGATCATCGTGCGTAATCTTTTTTACAATGTCCCGGCGCGAAGAAAATTTTTAAAAAGTGACCCGGTGGAAATGCGCCATATTCTGGACGAGTTTCATCACCTTGCGCTGGCCTTCGAACAAATACAATTTAAATTGTATCACAATGAGGAGGAAATATACAATCTTCCTTCAGGATCCCTACGTAACAGGATCCTCAATATCTTCGGCAAGAAGATCAATGAACACCTCGTCCCGGTCGAAGAAGAAACAAATTATGTCAACTTCAGCGGTTACATCGGCAAACCCAAACTGGGTAAAAAATCGCGTGGAGAACAATTTCTCTTTGTCAACAGGCGATTTATACGAAGCTCCTATCTGCAACATGCTGTCAAGTCAGCCTATGAAGATATTTTGCCGGCTGATCAATTTCCATTTTATGTTTTGTTCCTTGATATCAATACCGATAAGATTGATGTCAATGTCCATCCGACCAAGCAGGAAATCAAATTTGAAGACGAACGGATTATCTACAATTATCTGCGGGTAGCATGCAGACATGCCTTAGGTAAATATAGCATTACGCCATCGCTTGATTTTGAGCAGGAAGTTGGCATCAGCCGCGCGACAAGTGATGCCCCTGCCAACCATTCCTTTTCGAGTGGCATGAGTGGTCATGAACGCGACCGTCACCAGGAAAAAGAGAATATTAAAAAATGGGGTGCCCTGCTTAACTCCATCGAAGGATTTTCGATTGATAAAAGTGAAGAGACCGCTCCGGTGCACAACCCAGTATTCAATGACAATCCTCAGGATCCTGATCTTCTCTCCAATGTTGTACCTGTCCAACTTTGGCAACGATATATCGTAGTATCCGGCCTGGCCAATATGCTGATCATCGATCAGCGTGCGGCGCATGAGCGCGTATTATTTGAATCCCTGATGAAAGACCTTGCCGCACAAAATACATCTGTCCAAAAACTCCTTTGGCCGGAAACCATTCAAAGCAGTGCCACAGATGCGGTGTTGCTGAGAGAATTAGTCCCTCATCTCCAATACCTGGGATTTGATATCGCCGAGTTCGGTCATGATACATTTATCATTCATGGCATACCAGCTATCATGACTGATCTGATCTCTCCTCAGCAAGCCATTGATGATATCCTGGACCGGTTTAAAGAAGGGCATCAACTTCTGGAAATGAAACCTGTTGAAAAAATAGCGTTTGTCCTCGCTTCTAATCTTAGTCGTCGTCGAGGAGAGATCATGAATACAGATGAAATGCAGATGCTGATCGAACAACTCATGTCATCTGAAAATCCCTATACAAGTCCCTCCGGACGAAAGACGTTTATTACTTTCGGGAAAGAAGAGATACTCAAACGATTTCAATCCTAAAACCTGCATGACCTTTTAGCCTTATGATGCCACTGACCGGAATAGTAAAACATCTGTTGATCATCAATGTCATTTTTTTTATAGGAATGCAATTGATTCCGCCCGGATGGAAGCAAATGTTGTCATTTTACTCGCCCGCCGCGAGTCCTGAACTATATCAATACCTAAACCAATATCAACCTGAACTGCTGCCTTACTACAGCGAAAAGAGCGGGCTTTTCAAACCATATCAGATCATCACTTACATGTTTGCACATTTAGATATACAGCATATCCTTTTTAATATGCTAAGTTTATTTTTCCTTGGCCCTATGGTGGAAATGACGATCGGGCCAAAGCGCTTTTTAGGGTTGTATCTTCTATCCGGATTTGCCGGATTAGCTGCTCACTTTCTGGTTGGGTATTTTCCTTACTTTTTGGGTTGGACACCATTTGAGCCTGTCTTTTCAGTGCTTGGGGCTTCCGGTGCAGTGTTTGGTGTAGTCATCGCTTTTGCCACTTTACATCCCGAGCGTGAGCTTATGCTCCTTTTTCCACCGATCCCGATCAAAGCATGGGTGATGGCAGCAGTACTTATAGGCATAGGTCTTTATTCAGGTCTAACCGGGTCAGGAGGTAACGTGGCCCATTTCGCACACCTTGGCGGCGCACTTGCCGGATTTATACTGGCCCGTCATTGGAAATATGGGGGGAGTTTCCTGAGATAGGCACAAGCCTCTTCCACCCTTTTCCAACTTTATCCTCCTTTCATTCGTTTTCTACGATATCACTTACATTTGATACCATGTTCCGCTCGATCATAAACGACATCAGGCACCAGTTTCAGTCAGGTAATACCATTACCCGATTGATAATTGTCAATGTGGCTGTATTTCTGGCGATTATGATTTTTAAGCTGGTACTTACTGTTGGTTCCGGATTTAATCCTCCGCCCGGGCTTTTCAGCGAAGTAACCTCCTACCTGTTTCTTTCTGATGACTTACTCTGGGATGCGACACATCCATGGACGATCTTGACGCATATGTTTACCCATATTGGGCTTTTTCATTTGATATTCAATATGTTGATCCTGTATTGGTTTGGGCGAATAGCCGGAGACTTGCTGGGGGATCATCGTATGCTTGCTTTGTATATCTATTCCGGATTAGCAGGGGCATTGATCTATTTATTGACTGCACCATTTATTTATGAGGGTGGTAGTAACCTTCACGGGGCATCCGCAGCTATTTTGGGCATTGTGGCCGCTGCAGGTATTACCGCTCCGGATTACCAGATGCGGTTGCTGTTCCTGGGGGATGTTAGATTGAAATATATCGTAGTCGGTCTCTTAGCAATTTATACAATAGGCATAGCCAATATGGAAAATGTTGGCGGCCACATGGCTCACCTGGGTGGTGCCGCTTTTGGATTCTTTTATGTGCATATGTTGCGTCAGGGTAGTGATCTTACATTAGGATTCCGGCGCCTTATATCATTTTTCAAAAGACCGGTACACGTGCCATCCAAACCTGCCAAACGTAAGGTCACGATGGAGGTCAGGCACAGGGCGGCTAACCAAAAATCAGATAGCCAAACACCAGTGCAGCGATCACGTGATGGTGAACAGGAACGACTTGATTCGATCCTCGATCTAATAAAACAGTCCGGGTATGAAAACCTAAGTGAAGAGGACAAAAAATTCCTACATGACGCGAGCCAGAAATAGTCCGAAGACAGGCTTGCTGAAAAAGTGGATTCTGGCGATCAACTGTTGTTTCATCTTTCTATTGGTCCTGACCTATGCCACACCTTATGTAGCTGTAGAAAAATGGGGATGGCTGTCTCTTCTTGCACTGACTTATCCTTTTATCATGCTCGCCAATGGCTTGTTTGCTATTGGTTGGATTTTTTTCAGGAGCTGGTATGCTATGTTTTCGATTGTGGCTATCCTCATCGGATTACCCAACCATTTACGTTATGTAAAACTCTTTTCCGTGCCGGATAGTGAGGCTAATTGTCAGGAATCGATCCACCTGATGACATACAATATGCGTGGATTGTCAATGATAACCGTTAAAAAAGGGGCAGGTATTGAAGGGAAAATTGATTCCGTGTATAATGCCTTAAATGACCTGGAAGAATTTCCGGATATTCTTTGTCTGCAGGAGGCAGCCAGAGGTGATCTTATTGCAAAAAGATTTGGGATGGAACACAGCCTTCATGCCCCAAAATCATCATTATGGATTCTGTCCCGATATCCGATTATGAAACATGGCTACCTGGAGGGAGAAGAGATAAGCCCCAGTTGTATGTGGGCAGATATAAAAACACCACAAGGAATCCTAAGGGTGTATAACATGCACCTGGTGTCAAACCGTGTCACCAACACCGCCGCAGAACTCATTCAGGAAATGGATCTCAAAGACGAAAATACCTGGCACAATATCCGTTTTATCGTAAGCAGGTACAAACAAACCACAAAGCTGAGAGCGATCGAAGCCAAAACTATACGCAATCACCTCAGCAAATCCCCCTACCCCTCTGTCATTGCTGGTGACGGTAATGATACACCTCTTTCCCATACCTATCACATCCTGTCGGATGGCATGAAAGATAGTTTTAGAGATCGGGGCTCAGGTATGAGCACAACATATGACAGTTCACTGCCCTTGTTGCGAATAGATTACATGCTGGGAACAACCTCGATCAACTTTAAAAATCATCATACCCATCATCTGCGGTATAGCGACCATTATCCGGTTAGTGCAGGAATTTGTCTCCAACCCGTGACAGGGTCCTGATCTCCTCGCTTCAATAGCTTATTTTTGCGGCTATGAGTCTGAAAATCTACAATAGCATCAGTGGTGCCAAAGAGGTATTCCTACCTATCCTTGAAGGCAGGATAGGCATGTATGTCTGTGGGCCAACCGTTTATAACGACGTCCATATCGGCAACTGCAGGACCTTTGTCAGCTTTGATGTGATCTACAGGTACCTCTTGTACCTCGGATACAAAGTCCGTTATGTACGAAATATCACCGATGTGGGCCACCTGGAAGGCGATGTAGACTCCAATGCCGAAGACAAAATCAGCAAAAAAGCCAGGCTCGAGCAATTGGAGCCAATGGAAATAGTCCAGAAATATACCAATGGCTTCCATGACATCATGCGCCGTTTTAATGCACTGGAACCAAGCATTGAACCAAGGGCAACAGGCCATATCCTTGAGCAGATTGAAATGGTAGAAGAGATCCTCAAGAGAGGATATGCTTATGAAGCCAATGGCAGTGTGTATTTCGATACAAACAAGTTGCTACGGGAAACAGATGTGTACGGAAAGTTATCTGGAAGAAAAGTAGAAGATCTTTTAGTAGAAACGAGAGACCTGAAAAACCAGAATGAAAAAAGACATCCATCTGATTTTGCGATATGGATTAAAGCAGATGAACGACACCTGTTGCGTTGGAATGCTCCGTGGTCTGAAGGCTTCCCCGGATGGCATCTTGAATGCTCAGTGATGAGTACTAAATACCTCGGCGAACGATTTGATATCCACGGTGGAGGAAATGACCTGAAGTTTCCTCATCACGAAAATGAAATCGCGCAGAGCTATGGGGCCTGTGGCAATACACCAGCCAATTACTGGATCCATAGTAATATGCTCCTGCTCAATGGCAAAAAGATGTCAAAAAGTGAGGGAAATAATATCACCCCTGTGCAGCTATTTACCGGCGACAGTCCGCATATCAGCAAGGCCTATTCACCCATGACCCTGCGGTTTTTCTTTTTACAGGCTCACTATTCCAGTACTCTTGACCTTAACGATGCCTCATTGAGTGGAGCAGAGAAAGGATATCAACGGTTGATGGATGCCTATACAACGCTTCATAGTCTTACCTCTACTGTGGCTAAAAGTTCAAATGCGCTCGCCGGTGAAATCGAAGAGAATATCAAAGCCGCTTTTGATGAAATGAATGACGATTTCAACACGCCCAAAGCATTAGCACGTCTGTTTGAATTTTGTACTACCATCAATAAACTCGCAGATGGACAGCTCAGTACGGATGACGCAGGCCAACATGCGCTGGATGTCGCCAGGAAAGGATTTAGTGATTTGTTATTCAGTGTATTTGGATTAAAGGATGAATCTGCTGCCGGTGCTGATGATCATATGAGCCAATTAGACGGCCTGATGCAACTCGTCATCGAGATGCGCCAGCATGCACGTATACATAAAGACTGGCCTACTTCTGATAAAATCCGTGATACCCTCGCGGCGATCCATATTGAATTGAAGGATGGAAAGGAAGGGACGTCGTGGAAATTAAATGAAAAATGAAAAATGAAAAGCGAAGCGCAGCGAAGATCACAACGCTAGCCGTGAATGAAAAGCGTTATGCTGAGCGTATACGGGAAAGCAGGTCGAACCAGTCGAGCCATGAAAAGCTTGAATAGTGCGTGGTGAACAAGCGGGATGGAGCAGTGGGCTTAGAACAGTGAGCCACTGTCGACCCGGAATAAACTTATCAACCGATCAACTTATAAACAATAACCTTCCATAACTTTATACACCTATGAAATACATATTCTTTTTTCTATTGCTCACCCTGATTATTTCCTGCAAACAGGATCCGGTCGCTACAGCGCCTGTTGAGGACACGACTAAGACTGCAACGCCGGTCAAGGTTCCTGTTTTTTCAAAGGATTCTGCTTTTGCATTTGTTGCAAAGCAAGTTGAATTTGGTCCCAGAGTGCCTGGAAGTGAAGGCCACAAAGCAGCACGGCAGTGGATGGTCAGCAAACTAAAAAGTTACGGGGCAAAGGTCACCGAACAATCTTTCAAAGCGAAAACCGAAACCATCGGTGAAGTGCGCGCAGCCAATATAATTGCTGCATTCAATCCAACATATGCGAGGCGCGTTGTGCTGGCTGCACATTGGGATACAAGATTTGCGGCTGATGAAGACAACGAACGACCGGACAAGCCTATAGACGGAGCAGATGATGGAGCAAGCGGTGTAGGCGTTTTACTTGAAATTGCGAGACTGCTAAATGAGAATCCAATTTCTATCGGTGTGGATATTATATTGTTTGATGCCGAAGACCAGGGCTCTTCAGACGGAGATATTGAAACATGGTGTCTTGGTTCTCAATACTGGTCAAAGAACCTTCATGTACAAGGATACAGAGCTGAATTCGGAATTCTGCTTGACATGGTTGGTGCTAAAGGAGCTGTGTTTCAAAAGGAAGATGTTACGGGTGTCTTTCTGCAGCCAAAAGTGAATCGTATTCACCACCTTTATGATAAAGTCTGGACGCTGGCAAAAGGGATGGGCAAATCTGCCTATTTCTTAGATGTGAAGAGCCGGCCCATCACTGATGATCACTATTTTGTCAATCTCCATACGGAAATTCCTATGATCGATATCATTCATAAACCGTTAAAAAGTAATAAAGGCTTTGGTATACATTGGCATACGCATGATGACAATATCAATGTCATTGATGCAAACGTGCTGGGGGCAGTCGGCCAGGTTGTTACGGCCTATCTATATAATTCATCCGCTGCAGCCTTGTAAAGCAGCCATCAGGTGCGTGCTTTTATCATGCATGCATGCATTACAATCCTATCCTCATGAAATTCGAGACACTTGCTATCCGGTTACAAACAGCTCAGACCGCACAGCGGGAGCATAGTACACCCATGTTTCCAACCTCAAGTTTTGTCTTTGATGATGCCGAACAGATGCGCGCTATGTTTGCTGATGAGGAGGAAGGAAATATCTACAGTCGATTTACAAATCCCAATTGCAAAGAATTTGAGGATAAAATAACCGCGTTGGAAGGGACGGATGATGCTGTCAGCACCGCAAGTGGCATGGCTGCTATTTTTGCATCATTCATGGGATTGCTCAAAGCCGGTGATCACCTTATCTCATCACGTGCTGTATTTGGTTCTACGCATACCATCCTGCATCAATTTCTTCCTGCGTGGGGTATTGATGTCACTCTCGTTGATCCCGTGGACCAACAGCGCTGGCATGATGCAGTGCGGCCTTCTACCAAAATGTTTTTTGTAGAAACACCGTCCAATCCAGGTCTGGATATCATTGATCTTTCATCGGCAAAATCATTTTGTGTCAAATACAATCTGATACTCAATGTGGACAATTGTTTTGCCACTCCGTATTTACAGCAGCCTGCACAATGGGGAGCGGATCTCATCACCCATAGTGCGACTAAATACATTGACGGACAAGGACGTGTTGTAGGGGGAATTGTGGCAGGCCGCAAAGAACTCATTGCCTCCATTAAAAAACTATGCAGAAGTACGGGACCTTCCCTTTCTCCCTTTAATGCATGGGTCTTATCTAAGAGCCTTGAGACACTCGCTATACGAATGGACAGGCATTGTGATAATGCAGAGCATCTCGCTGCATTTTTACTAAAGCATCCACATTGCACGAATGTTCGCTATCCCTTTTTGGAGACACATCCATCATCGGTCATCGCGAGGAAACAAATGAAACGAGGAGGTGGATTGGTCACTTTTGAGGTTGCAGGTGGACTGATACAGGGCAGACGTTTTCTCGATGCTTTAGATATGTTATCCCTCACCGCCAACCTTGGAGATACAAGAAGCATTGCCACACATCCTGCCTCAACTACTCATGCCAAACTCACCCCTGACGCAAGAGCTGAATCAGGGATCACAGATGGCCTGATCCGTATCTCTGCAGGACTTGAACATATCGAGGATATCATCCACGATATTGATCAGGCATTAATCTTGAGTGCTAAATGAGTGTTTCGCCTGATTACATCCTGCCGATCCAGATTCCCGGTATTCAATATTTCAAGGATACGGATCCTTTCATCCTGGAGCAAGGATATACATTTCACGAAGGGATCACAATTGCATTCCATACCTATGGCAGCCTCAATGCTGATAAAAATAATGTCATTTGGGTTTGTCATGCCCTGACGGCCAACAGTCGCGTTGATGATTGGTGGAATGGTCTTTTTGGGGAGGGAAAAATTCTTGATCCTACCAGGTACTACATCGTGTGTGCTAATGTAGTCGGCTCATGTTATGGATCGACCGGAGCACGCAGCATCAATCCAATTGATGGCAAACCATTTGGAATGAAATGGCCACTCGTGACCGTAAGAGATTGGGTCAGTGCGCACAACAGGCTTCGTATGCACCTGGGTATAGATGACATACATCTTTGTATTGGTGGGTCATGTGGTGGGCATCAGGTACTTGAATTTGCATACCTCATAGCGGATAAAATCAAACATCTTGGTTTGCTGGTCACCAGTGCACGTGAATCTGCATGGGCTATAGCCGGGCATGAAGCGCAGCGTCAGGCAATGCTTGCTGATCCAACGTTGACAGAAAATAATAACGAATCAGGTGCAGCTGGCATGAAAGCCGCACGGGGGATGGCACTACTCGGTTACAGAACGATAGAAGCCTACATCGAATCACAGACTGATCTGGATGAGGTGATCACAGACCATCGTGTGTCAGGCTATATACGTCATCAAGGAGATAAGCTGGTGAATCGCTTTTACGCGCATTGCTACTGGCATCTGCTCCGGACACTTGATACACATCATCTGGGAAGAAATCGTGGGGCCCTCCCTGAGGCGCTCAGAAAATTGACGATGCGTGCAACCATCATTGGTATTGATTCTGATAGATTAATTCCTGTTGATCAACAACTCTATCTCGCCGAATACTTACCTGATGCAAGTATACACATACTGCATTCGGCATACGGACATGATGGTTTCCTGATCGAAACCGAACAGATAAATAGTGTTCTAGGGTTTTGAATTCCCGAAATGTATTTCTCGCGCAGATGGAAGATCCCTTTATATGCTATGACATTTGCAGCGGGAGGTGGAGCAAAAATGCCTTAGGTGAAAAGCTTTAATGTATACCATAATTACTCCAGTTTTATCCGGACTGTAATACCCCCTTCTACGTTAACGACAAGGTAGGAGTTACTGACATAGGGTTGCTGACGACGGTAATCAACAAAAAATCTGAGGTTGACATTTTTATTGACATCATAACTAATCGCCGGAGATATCGTGATATCCTTTGATCCTCGTGTAGGTCTTGCGCCAGCTTCCTGATCAAGTAAATGGTTGAATGTGATATTATCAGAGAATGACAAATCAAATAAAATATTGAGATCATTACCCAGTTTTGGTGTACCACCTCCAGGGCGATTAGTACTTGGTTTTTTCTTATTGGCTGCAGCGTTAAAGCCAGGAAGGAATCCGATACGTACATCTTTCATCTTCCAGTCAAAGCCAAAGTCTACCGTTGTAGATCTGGTCTCCGCCAATTCATACGAGATAAAACCCATAGACAATCCACGTCGCTTGCTATAACTGAAACTGAAGTTCATGTCATTTTTCATCTTGACATCTAATCCGATCAGCGGAGCAAATGATTCTTCGATGACGATATTGGGAAGTAAAAACTGAGAGTAGTAGTTTTTATTGATCGAGTCCAGGTTGAATTCGTTAGCCTGAGGGAGTTTTTCTCCTTTAGTCTCATCATAATCATCATAACTCAGATCAGAAGCAAATGAATTGACGGATAAGGTTGATTTGTAACCATGTGTCAGACGAACATTACTAAAAATGTTTTTGAACATACCAAGTTTACTCAGTCCACTGTAGTTAAGTGTCCAGTTGGGCTTGGGGATCCAATTAAACATATCCGTGAAGTCAAAGTTTTCAGGATCCTTATTGGTGTACGCAGACAAAAACGCTGGTACTAGGATATCCTGTTGCTTCCGTCCGAAACCTTCGCTGTAATCGGGACCATCAAGTTCGTGCTGTCCAACACCACGCTGCTCGGAGATGATTGCTCTATTGGTTTCAAATTTAGTAAACAGTTGATTTACCCTCAGTGAATCGCCCATGAAGAGTGTTGGAATCGCGAGATAGGAGATTGTAAAACTTCCAATCTCTCTGGGTGTTCTACGGCCGATATCGTCAATCGTATTGCCTGATTTATTGTAGGTCTTAAAAAAGACTGAATAATTCGTGGTCAGATTACGGGTGAAATCTACATCAATCTTGAAGTCTGCAAATGGCTCAATAGATAAGCGGCTATCCAATGCCTTTGTCTTGGACTGCAATATCGGTGCATTTTGAAAGGCATTGGTCGTAATCCAACCATTTGATCGTGCATCAGCCAGATAGTCCCCGGTATCTTCGTCAGCCCTCCTGTTGATTTTAGGCTGAATGCCAGTGACGAAACTCAATCCAGGAGCACCAAAACCGCGGGCCATACCAAGGATCTCTGAACTCGGTGTAAAACCAGGAATAGTAGTACCACTCGTCTCGCCATAGTTGACTCTGAACTTGCGTATTGCCATTACCATCCTCAATGCAAGTTTTAAAGGAGGGCTGATGACTGTTCCTTTCTTTTTAGCTTCCTTGTCCGCCTTTTTCTTTGCTTTGGCCAACTTTTTGTTTTCCTTGGCTACCTTTTTGTCTTCTTTAGTCCCCTTTTTATTCTTTTTACCAGGCTCAGTAACCGCGTCCTTTGGTGGATCCACAGATGGTTTGGGTGGCTTTGCTGCAGTTGGGCCTCCTCTATTGGCACTATTGGCCGATACAGGCTTATTCACTTTCGCCAGGAAGGCAGATTTGTTGTAAAGTTTTGTGAAATCAAATTCAGTAGATATTTGCCTTGTCTGGCCGTTCGAAATGACATTGCCTAATGAATCCGTATTGATAGCGGCAGCTCTCCAGCTATAACTTGCATCATAACTGAGATCCATTCTGATCCAGTCTAAGAGCGGAATTGATTTCAACGGGACTGCAAATGTCGCTCTGAACTGATGGTTATAATCTTTCGTACGTCCGCCGTCCAATATATTATTCCAGATGGAGTCCTTTCTGTCTTTGGGGTCTATCCGGATATCATTAGCCCGATCCAAATACTCATCAGGTTCATCGACCACAGCAGCATTGGTAGCATTAAAATTAAGTTTGATAGATCTGGAAAGATCCCAGCGCAGGCTGTAGGTGCGCACCCAGGTAAACCGTTTGTCAAACCATGTTTTATAGATTGGATCAGAAAAGCGATAAGAGCGCTCACCAAACTTCCTGTCCATGACTGTACCAAAAGTAAAGCTGCTTGGTATCGGACTGATATTTAATTCAGTCAACCATTTGAGCCAAGGACTCTTCGACAGATTTTTAAAAGGTTCAAGAGGTTTGGATGGAATGCTATAGACATAGTCCAGTGATGCGCGATGCTGATCAAGCTGATCTTTCTCTACCACTTCATTTCTCAGATAACCACGTGAATACGCATAACTCGCCGAGAGATTGGATATATCCCAGGGCATAGGCTTTCCTCCACCGCCGCCATCGACACGCAAATTGGTAATACTGATTTGTTTCAACGAACTAAAATCCTGCGAATTCTGTCGCACACTATCCCGTGCCATCGGATCCGAGATTCTCTCCAGTTTTTCAACAAAAGGTAAATCAAGATCCAGTGCATCAAACTGAGGTTTACGCACTGTTTCACTGTATTGATAGTAGAATGGTATCTGTACTTTCGAATTAGCCCCAAAGAATTTACCCAACTGCAGGTTTGTGGAAAAATCAATTTGCGTGACACTTTCCTTTGCTCTGTCATCGAGTTTCTGATCGAGCGCACCCCATCCGATACTGGAATAAGCGCCTGATAGTCCAACGCTCCCGAAATCAGCCAGATCCGCATCTAACCTCGCAAGACCGGCCACACCGCCCCTTTCTTCCAGTCCAACCATCCTGAGTTCATTGACCCATACCTCGCCATAATAGGGCGCGGCAAAATCATCCGTGGGATCATTCCATACACCGATCATTACATTCCGCACATAGCCTAAGGTTGGATTGCCAATGATCCGGAATTTGCGTTCTACACTTACTCCGTCAATGATTTGTATCACTGTTTTCTCATATAATTCTGTCAGTGGCCACCCTGCTTCATTACGCTCAATCTTCAGGTTGGTTAATTCCTCAAGTGAAAACTGAACCTGGTTTTGAGCACGCCATAGTTCTTCTTTATAGGCATCACCTTCAAGTTCCGGAAACCTGGATTGATACAGCGGTACTTCGTACTCATAATAGTTGTTCTTGAAGTCAGAACCGAGTCGGATAAACAATTTGACAGCTTCATCAGGGATCTGGTATTGAGCCACGTTCATATCCCGTTCTTCCGCGTGGACAAACATCTCTATGTTCTTAAAGACCCTGAGGTCAAGATCAAGGGTTTTGAAGACCTGACGCAGACAACCATCCTGCAGATTATCAAATTTGAGTGACAAGGATTGTTCGTTTTGGTACACATCCTGATAAGTGCTGCTGGTGATCTGCTCACGCAGAATCCCTAAAGGGATATCATATCTGAAAGGTGTACGATCTGAATGCTCTTCAATATTGACAGCATCAATAAAAAGTGTCGTTTGATCTGCTCCTCCATCACCGCACCCAAGGTCGCGCGTCACCCTTCTCCATTGATTTCTGACGAGATCTAAAGTTGCAAAACGGATGGTTGTTCTCTCGGTAAACTGGGTCATAAACATACGCATGAAACGTATGGACCTGAAATCGCTGATACCGCCTACGGCCCTTTCATACTCAGCAAGCGGAATTCTAAATCTGTACCACGAGCCGTTAGCTGTATTAACGATATCCGTGATGAGCGGATCATTTGGATTTAGATTACCTATTGCATTATTTCCATTAGGATCCTTTTCGAGCTGGATGATGTATTCGTAATACGATTCGGTTTCACTCATCGTATTATCATTGTTGATGTCCTCGCTGTCCGGAATATTGGTGGCGGCGTTTACATTATTATCACCTTCTTTTGGTGGCGGCGAATTGCCCTGTGTTCCATTAAATTTTTCATATCGATCAAACACACTTGATCCGCTATTAAAAGCATCTTCATCAAGAAAATAGGTGAAGTTGTCATTTGCAGGATCCATTTGGGCTTTAGCAATACAATCAGAACTGACTTCTCCCGCAGCAAGGGACTGCAGGTATGAATTGAAGAAGATTCTCTCTTCATCATCATTGAATCCATCCAATCCCACGTCTTGTTTGGCTCTGGAATCTGCATTATTCGAAAAGGCATTTACATTAGCAGGTATGCGTGGAATCCTACCCCAGTTGGTGGTATCAGT
Organism: Chitinophagales bacterium; assembly: GCA_038203965.1. GTDB lineage: Bacteria > Bacteroidota > Bacteroidia > Chitinophagales > Saprospiraceae > Opimibacter. The sequence goes on from JBBRDL010000003.1 coordinate 26,994, forward strand.
AGGGCCATCATTCGGTGACAACGGAAGACCATGTTCAAAAAACTTGCGGCTATCTCTGAGAATATCTTCTGAAATATTACCTATCTGGATTACAATCTTACCTGCCTCGCCTCCCATCGTATCAACAAGAAACGGGTCAAGCATCCAGAATTCAATGGCTTCAATATTCGCCTGTTCAAAGTTAACTTGGTTGAGGGCTCTCATAATCCCACCCCAACGACTTTCAGGGACCAGTAATTTACATGTGGCTGGATCTAGTCCATAGGATATACCGGGTATACCCATAGGAGGATCAAAATTGTATTGTCCTCTTTGATCAGGCAGGTACGTGAGATCAAACGTCCTGAAATCATTCAGGCCAAAACTTGGTGTTCTGTTTTCAAAGATTTCCTGCTGAGTGACCAGTCGGGTATAAGGAAAATCGTTTGCAGTGGAACTTACATTTCTTGCGCCCTGATCAATACGATACCAGTTGATGTGCGCACGGTTTACGCCATAGATCAGACTATCGATTGTTTTTGACTCCGTAAACACGTCTACTCCATCGATCTTAGCATTCTGAGGGGTGGAAGCAAGAAACCAGGCTGTCGTTGGTGTCCGGAGATCAAAATTACTGGTTGTACCTTCGAAGTCATCAAGATAGACTACGCCTTCACTATCCTTTTTGCTTTTATCAATTGCTCTGGAGTGGCTCGGCTTAAGGGCAGCCATCTCTGCTTCGAACGTGATGTTTGATGGCGCATTGGTATTGATCAAAGGGATTTTATCCACCAACTTGGTCAGCCATGGCGCTTCATTACTATAGTTTAAGTCAAGACCATAAATCCTGTTATTGATCGGATCATCTCCGATATTGACCTTTTGTGTAAAAGGCCGCTCATACATATGCAGATATGTACCACCAAAACTTAAATGTTCGTTGACCTCATAATCAGCGCGAAGCCCAAGCATGGTCTTTTTATTGAAACTAAAGAGGGCATTATCTTCAAAGGAGACATTGATTGGCGTACTAGGTTGAAGGAAAGCCTGATTTAATATTTTTATTCGCCCTATGTTATAGTCAATGGTGTAATCTTCATTTTCTTTTAACAACTGTCCACCGGCAGTCACCCGCACCGAGCCAGGAGGTATATTAAATGCGCCAAGGGATATATCCGATGAAGTACTTGTTTTTGCCCTCCCCTTCAAGACAAACCTGTTGAGTTCAGGGTACTCACGGGCTTTTACAATCGTACTGTCATAAAGTTGATTGTAGACATATAATGCAGTGTTACCACCCGCTGAATCAATGGCCATTTCGAGTGTGCTACCAAAAGGTTCAAGCACTGGAAACATGATAATCCCCAAAGGTGGATTGATCGTAATGCCGGTGATAAAGTCAAATTTTCCATCCGGCTGGGGATCCCCCGTTTTATTTAACTTGTCAAGATTAAATATGTTGATCAGTGGAAAGTTTTCAAGATTTGACGGAGCAGGAAGAAACCTGTTAAATCCCTTTCCTGGATTATCGTACACCACATCCAATTCAAACTCCTCTGCATTGAGGTCCCCACCTCCAATCCGGTACACGTTTTTCATCATTAGATCCCATAGAGGAAGGTCAACTCGTTGATTAGTTCCTTTGATCAGTTTTACGAAAAGAACTTTTTGGTTTCCTGTCGTATCGGTATTCTCTATATTCTGTGAAAGTTCTCCAACCTGGTAAACTTTTCCATTGTAGGTATACTCGTATGCGACACCTAATACTTCATCCTGTTCAAGTCGGATATTAAGTGAAATAAATCCTAGCTCAGCATTGTAACGGTATTCTGATGTGCTGAGTTTTCTTCCCTGGATTTTTTCAAAATCTCTTGCGGGAACAAAATTATATGGTTCAGCCTGTAATACTTTGACGACATTATCGATATCCCTGTTAGCAGGATTGCTGCGCAACGACCGCAAGATAAAGTTCGTATTGTTATCCGGGAGAATTTCCAGCATACAAATGTCCTTGAGCGAATTGGTATCCGGATTACGCCATCTGTCAGGATTATCATTGGTCATACGCTTCCATTCACCAAAATCAGACACAGCAACAATATCCCGCACATCTGTCGTCTGATTACGGTCATTGGTTACCCAGACTTCCATCCGAGTGATTTGAAAAAGGCTATTGATCTGTGGCAGATTGGAGAGCGAAGTCTCAAAATAGTTTCTGTTGAAATGCGAAAGGAAAAAATGCCGGTTTTCATCATACTGATCAGCAAAAACTTCAAACTCCTGAAGAACACTTCCTCCCTGGATCTGGATATCGTTTTGTTCAGAGTTTTGCTGTGATGCAATGGCTGTGAGTCGGAGGTGACCAAACTGAAGTTCAGTTTTGATACCAAAGAGACTCTGGCTTCCTTTGATAAGGGTTGATTTCAGCGGCAGACTTACATCGCCGGCTTCAATGGACTTGAGGATTTCATCTTCACTAAATAGATCTGAATTGTAATCGAGCTTGAGTTTGTTTTGAAAATCAAACGTCCTGGATGTATTGTAATTGAAACTGGTATTCAGTTTTTCACCGATCTGTCCATTGACATCAACCTGGATATCCATATCAAAGTCAAACTGTGGGCCATTTCGCTGCTGGCGAAGAGGAAGAATGGGATTGTCCTGTCTATAGTAATCCAGTCCGAATGTCAGATCCACATTCCCTTGGGGCCGGATATCAACAGTCGTACCACCAAACAAACGATCGATGATGTCATCAGAGATATCGACTTTGGCTACCGGGTCTAGATTTCCGCTTTTACTTCGGTTACCGTCAGCAGCTCCCGCGAGTTTTTTGAAGTAGTCTGCTTCTTCTTCCCGGGAATTCCACTCAAGGTATTCTTCAAAAGTCATGGTGGTGGGTGACCTATAATTTTCACCGCCTATGGTTTCCGTCAGGATGTATGTGTTGGTGACCGGGTCGTACTCAATATTCTTGACCAGGTCTTCAGGATCCAAGAGGTCAAAGGGGTTTTCGTTGGGGTCTTCTACCCAGTTTCCATAACGATCCTCTATTGGGGTGGTGTCATTGGTGATTTGAGGCGTGGTCTCTGGATTCCAGGAATATGGGTCTGGCAGATTGAACGACGCTACCGCCTTTTCAGACAAGATGAGGATTGAGACCAAAGCAAGGGATGCCCCCAAAAAAAATGACGCACTACTACTCATGTAAATGTTATGCCTTCTATAAGCTATCCAGGGTCAAAAATCCCCTATTTTTACCCCATAGAGGGGTGGTGTTTTATGTTAATCAGGTTGTATAACGATACAATCCTGTTTGAATTATGTGATCTCAGGCTGATAACAAACGAAGTGCCATTCTGACCAGCGTTTCTGTAGGTATATCCGTGCCTTCATCCCTGATTATCTGGCTGATAACCTTTTCTGCCTGCCCTTTGACAAATCCTAAAGTTATCAATGCGGCCATGGCTTCCTCCACCGATTGGTTCCTCTGGATACCTGATTTGCTACTCGTTGGATCAATTGCTGTTTTGAGCATTTTATCCTTGAGTTCCATCATCACTCGCTTGGCTGTTTTAGGCCCTACTCCTTTTACCTGCCTGAAAGCCAGCTCATTATCTGTGAGGATGGCCTGCCTGCATTCTTCAGGTGTCATCCCAGACAAGATCAGTCTGGCTGTATTTGGCCCTATACCCGATACACTGACAAGGTGCAAAAAAACCTCCCGTTCGGCTGGCACCTTAAATCCCCATAGTCTGTGGGCATCTTCCTGCACTTGAAGCCATGTAAAGACTTTTTGTTCTTTGCCCTCCTCTATCTGGTCATAACTATTAAGGGTGATATGGAGTAAATACCCTATACCTCCGGCTTCTACCACCACATGTGTAGGCTGCCTCTCCACCACTTTCCCTTGTATATAGTCGAACATATTATAAAAGTTGCAAATATAAAGAAAGGCGATCTAACGTGCCTTATATAGTTTGCAACTATTGTTGACCTCATCCACAGAATATCCAAAACCTTCCCTTAAAGAAAACTTTACGCATATCTTTGGCATCTTCCGATCAAATAGTCAAGCATGAGCGACAAAATGCGGATAAAACCGACCTCCTTACTATATCTAATCATAACCCAATCAGAATTGGACAACTTTCAGCTATGCTGAAGGAAGCGGCTAAATAATTACAAATTTTAATAGAAGCGTTGATAAAAAAACGCTATCAAAAGACAAAACGAACTATGAATATACTCATCATTGGCAGCGGTGGCCGAGAACATGCTCTGGCAGATAAAATAGCTTCTAGTGGCCATTGCACAGGTCTCTTCATTGCCCCTGGCAATGCCGGTACAGCTCTGCTCGGAAAAAATATCCCTATAGATACAAATGATTTTGATGCCGTCAAGGCCCTGGTCACTGCTGAGACTATCGGACTCGTAGTCGTAGGCCCCGAAAGCCCGCTGGTGGCTGGCATCTTCGATTATTTTTCCGGTGATGATGCGCTGAAAGAAATACCTATCATCGGACCATCTGCAGCAGGAGCCCACCTAGAAGGAAGCAAAGCTTTCGCAAAAGAATTTATGGGCCGCCATGCGATACCAACAGCCGCTTATAAATCTTTTAGCAAGGACAATCTTGAAGAAGCACTTCTTTATCTTGCTACCCACAGTTTGCCTGTCGTACTCAAAGCAGACGGACTTGCAGCCGGAAAAGGAGTGCTGATCTGTAATACGGTGGCGGAAGCACAACAGGAGATCCAGGAAATGTTATCCGGCAAATTCGGAGAGGCAAGCGCTACAGTCGTTATCGAACAATTTTTATCCGGGATCGAATGTTCCGCCTTCGCCTTGACAGATGGTCATTCGTATGTGTTGTTGCCAGAAGCAAAAGATTACAAACGAATTGGTGAAGGTGATACCGGGCTCAATACCGGAGGTATGGGTGCTGTATCCCCAGTCCCTTTTCTGGATGAAACACTCCGCGAAAAAATACAGAATCGCATAATAGGGCCGACTATCAAAGGCATCCGTGATGAAAAAATTAAATACACAGGATTTATTTTCTTCGGGCTCATTATCGTCGGGAATGAGCCGTACGTGATTGAATACAATTGCAGATTAGGTGATCCCGAAACAGAAGTGATTATCCCTCGTCTGCAAAGCGACCTGGTAGAATTATTAATTGCTGCATGGAACGGAACATTACCTTCCGCTGTCGTCAATATAGATAGCAGATTCGCTGTCACTATTGTTCTGGCATCGGGTGGTTACCCGGGTGTCTTTGAAAAGGGAAAAACAATCAAGGGTCTTGATCATGTGGATAACAGCAGGATATATCATGCGGGCACAAGCATCTACGATAAAAACGTGATCACCTCAGGAGGCCGTGTCCTGGCTGTGACTAGCATGGCAAGCACGTTGCCCAGGGCCATTGAAAAAAGCCTGATCAATGCGGAGACGATTCAGTTTGAAGGAAAGTATTTCAGAAGGGATATCGGGAAAGATCTTGTCGAAGGGTATGTTTCTTAAATCGATTGCCATTTGATTCCACTTTATCAACATACAAATGAAATCAATCAGCATATTATAGACAGACAAATCCTGCTTTAGGTTGAACCTACTCAAACATAAATATTCACTTCCTGAAATACTTCTATTCGTTTTTGCATTTGTTATTCCTTTTCAAAGGCTCTTTTATTCTTCCTGTTTTGTCTACAAATTTCAATTACCGGAGATAATAGCCATTCCCGTTTGTTTACTTACCTTATGGTTATATGACCATCGTATCAAACCTCATCCCGCTGTTTACCCTGTCCTCTTATTTACTGTATGGTCTGTCCTATCGATAGGATTCCACTTTTCTAAACCTGCGATCCTTGAAGGACTGGGTATTTTCTATTTATTTCTAATAGGATATGCAACTTATAAAATAGTCAGTCACGCCAGACAAGAATATCATGAATTATTGTTAAAACTTTTTGTCATCGGTGTCCTGTTAAATTGTATTCTTTCTCTGTTCGGTTTATTTCTTTTTTACCGGGGGATCGAAAATGATTTGGGCATCTGGTATGCACATTATCCAATCACCGGATCATTGTATCGTATGAAAGGATTTACCAGTCATCCTATAATGCTTAGCAATCTCGCCATTTGTGCATTTTTCTTAAGCATGTCCTTATTTCGTAAATACAGGAATCTCATTCTGGTGACTTTATGCATTGGTATTATATTATCTCTTACTAAATCCATATTGTCCGGAATCGCTGCATTCGGAATCGTCTTCCTGCTGAATTCAAATCATCTTCGCAGAGGCGTATCGATATTGCTTTGTATCGTTTTTGTTTCCATTCTTGTGCTGAAAGAATACACCACCCATTTTACATTTCCGCTTTCGAATGCACAAGCCTCAATTGTATCCCAGGCTCAATACTGGGGCGGAGATATAAAAATTCCTGTCACGCCTACACACACTATTTACAATACACTTTATGCGCAGCTCAAACTTGCATCGTGGGAGGCATTTCTTGAAAATCCGATAACCGGTGTTGGAGGTGGCAATACAAATGGATACAATCTTGAAAAAGTGAATCAAGGACTGTTGCCCTCCAGTCTTAGGCACTATGATCCGCATTCCACTGTGTTTGGCGTACTGGCTGAGTTTGGATTCATTGGTTTTACGTTACTCTTACTTTCATTTGTCAGCGTATTCAAAATTATTCAACTTATCCTGATAGCCCAAAAATCAACTTTGTTAGTAGGTCTCTTAGCCATTTTTGTCTTTATCGCCTTTGAAGGGCTGAGTGCAGATATTCTTAATTACCGTCACTTATGGCTTTTAGGAGGTGTTGTATTCGGAATATATTTTTCAAAAATTTCACCCACGATCATACTTGATAAAGATTCAACAGAAACAAGCCAAATTTCAACACAGACTTAGTACCATTCAAGAGATTGAATTTCCTTTCTCCCTGCTCCCTTCTTCTCTCAATTTTCACTCTTCACTCTTCATGCTTCGATTTCGCTCAGCACAGCGCTTTTCATTTTTCATTTTTCATTTTTAAATATCCCACATGCGACCCAGCAGGAAATAAACGAGACAAGAAATCAGGATGATGGAGATCACATTCATCAAAAACCCTGTCCGGATCATATCCCATATCCTGAGATAACCTGAACCAAAAGCAATGGCATTAGGTGGTGTACCCGCAGGCATCATAAACCCACATGAGGCAGCAAGTGTAGCGGCTACCATGAGCATGAACGGATGAAGACCTGCAGAAACGGCGATCGGTGCCAGTACCGGAAGGATCATCGTGACAGTAGCCAGATTGGACGTAAACTCTGTCAGAAAATTTACAATCGTGACCACCAAAAGGATCATCAAAAAAACGCCAAGGACAGAAAACCCGGTCATCTGACCACCTATCCAAACTGCGAGGCCACTGCTTTCAAACGCATCTGCTAATGCCATACCTCCACCAAAAAGCAATATGATCCCCCATGGCAACTTGATCGCATCCTCCCAATTTAATATGCTTACAGCAGCTTTCTTCTCTGATGGAATCAGAAAAAGAACTACCCCGCCGATCATGGCAATGATGGTATCATCTAATCCGGGGATAAACTTTTGCAATAGAAACGATCTGCAGATCCACGCCAATGCGATGATGATAAAAACAATACTTACCCGTTTCTCTGCGGACGACATATTTCCTAAACCTGCATGGCGCTGATCCATTTCTTGCTTACCCCCATGAAGTGTTTCCTTGCCTAGAGGGAAGCCAATCCTGGTGAGATAAAACCAACATATCACTATGAGGACAACTGCAAGTGGGAAGCCAACCATAAACCACTGAAGAAAAGAAATCTCCGTATCGTACATGTCTCTGACAACACCTGCCAATACCAGATTTGGTGGTGTTCCAATCAGTGTTGCGACGCCGCCTATAGAAGCGGCATACGCAATAGCAAGCATTAAAGCTTTATTAAAACGACTGGTGGTTTCATCCTCTTTTCCGGATGCGACCTTGATGATCGCCAGTCCTATTGGAAGCATCATCACCGCCGTGGCTGTGTTGGAAATCCACATGGACAGAAATCCGGTTGAAATCATAAATCCGAGAATAATCTTATCGAGCTTAATGCCCATACTCCGGATGATATTGATAGCAATCCGTTGGTGCAATCCTGTTTTTTCGATCGCTATAGCCAGCAGAAAACCTCCGATATATAGAAAAACCAATGGATGTCCATACGCTGAGGTCGTGTCCCCGATGGCAGAGACATGCAGGATTGGAAAGAGGATAATTGGAAGAAGGGAAGTAACTGGCAGCGGCACAGCTTCCGTGATCCACCACACCGATATCCATACGGTCGCGGCCATGACAGACATTGCCTCACGGCTCATACCATCGGGATGCACGAAAAGCAAAAGAAAGATAAAGAGCAGAGGCCCTGCCCAGAACCCAATTTGCCGAAGAATCAACACATAATCAGCTTTGACAGTTGGTATTTTTTGTTCCGATAGGGCCATTGGAAAGCTAAACTAATACAGACATTGACAAATCGGGTATACTGGGCAGTGAAACTTTCTTCGTTATAGCTGGCGTAGGTCTAAGTTTGCAATACTGACCGATAAACCCGATATTCATAGTATGGAAAAGAAAATGTTTGCTTTCACCTCCTTGCTGGCCGGCTTCTTCAGCCTGGCTATCTTTAGTTCCTTTCATGACACAGGAACGACAAATGCGCCCGACTCTATCGTTGTATCAAGCGCGTTGAAACAACATATATCAGGATTTAACCTTGATAAAAGTTTTTCCTTTGCTGATGAAGTTATTCCCGCTGACAATTTCGATGCCCTTGAGCGTCTGGATCGAGAGTTGGTCATCAATTCTTACCTGCATTCAGCCTTGCTACTCAATATAAAACTTGCCAACCGATATTTTCCGGTGATCGAACCGATACTGGAGCAATACGGAATCCCGGAAGATTTCAAATACCTCTGCGTGGCAGAGAGCAATCTCCGAATGGCTATATCCTCTGCTGGCGCAAAAGGGTTATGGCAATTTATGGAAGCCACTGGTAAAGCTTACGATCTTGAGATCAATGTAGAAATCGACGAAAGATACCATGTTGAAAAATCTACGGAAGCTGCTTGCCAGTTTATCCTGCATCTTAAAAAGAGATTTGGTAGCTGGACGATGGCAGCGGCGGCTTACAATATGGGTGAAACCATTCTAAGCAAACGTATCGAAGACCAAAGAGCAAATACATACTATGATCTCAACCTCAATGACGAAACATCCAGATATGTCTTTAGAGTCATTGCTATCAAAGAAATCATGAAAGATCCGGAGCAGTTTGGCTTTTTTGTTGAAAAGGATCATCTCTACCCAGCATTAGATGAATACAAGACTGTCCATATCGATGGTCCTGTACCCAACCTTGCTGACCTGGCAATACAAAATGGGACTAGTTATCGAATGCTCAAAGTCTACAACCCCTGGTTGATCGGTTCATCGCTGACCAATAAGAGCGGAAAGCGATATGAGATAAGGGTGCCGAAGGTATAGGGTAGAGAGCGTAGGGTAGAGAGCGTAGAGGATTATAGGAGAGACGCAATTCATTGCATCTCTCCATTATTTAATCACCCTATACTCTTTGCTAAACGAAAGGCTCCATCAATTCCGGATAGGCAGCAATAGCTGCCCCGATGATACCTGCGTCATTGAAAGCTGAAGCACTGACTACAGGAGTGCGAAGATGATTAAAGTGGTGTGCAAATTCCTCAAATCTGAAACTGATTCCTCCACCCAACACGATGAGTCGTGGAGAAAGCAGGAGTATCATATAATCAAGAAATTCTGCCAGCTCCATAGCCCAGGTGTCATAATCAAGGCTGCGCTCTTTTCGTGCCCGATTACTCACCCAGTTTTCAGCGATATCTCCTTTGTACTGGATATGGCCAAACTCCGTATTTGGAACAAGGGTACCGTCATTGAATAGCGCTGATCCAATACCGGTGCCTAGCGTAAGCAGAAGAACAGTTCCTTTGACGTGATTTATCTTGCCATACATTCGCTCCGCCACACCTGCGGCATCGGCGTCATTGATGACGTGATACTGGTGGCCTGTATATTGATGGAGCAGCTCTTCGACGTTGGTTCCTATCCAGGCTTTGTCAATATTAGCCGCGGACAGCGATACGCCATCCACTATAATAGCAGGAAAGCCAACGCCGATTTTTTCACCTTTCCAGCCCATCTCAGCAATGGCATCTCGGATAGCAGCTGCCACTGCATCAGGTGTAGAGGGTTGAGGTGTATTAATCTTGAAACGATCCCCGATCATCTCCCCCTTCTCAATATCAATCAATCCAAACTTTATGCCGGATCCGCCGATGTCTATCCCTAATGCAGGTTTTTTCATTGAGCTTACCGGATAACTTTAATGGTCATTTTGACGTCTTGTTTTGGGCGGTCACGTGCATCTTTTGGAACCCTTGCGATCGTATCTATCACATCAAATCCGGATATCACTCGTCCAAATACAGAATAGTCCCTATCCAGCATCGGTGTGCCTCCATGTTCAAGGTAAGCAGCACGCTGTTCAGGCGTGTACTTTACGCCTTTTCTTTTTTCAAGGCCATCAAGCATACCGGCATCAACCGGACTGCCCTGAACGATATAAAATTGCGAACCGGAGGATTTGCGTTCAGGATTGACACCATCTCCTGTTCTGGCAGCTGCCATAGCCCCTCTGATGTGGACAAGGCTATCGACAAATTCACCTGGCACCTGGTATCCTGGGCCACCAGATCCTAGCGGTGTACCGGCTGCACCATTTTTTGAGTTTGGATCGCCACCCTGGATCATAAACCCATCGATGACCCTGTGAAATAAAAGGTCGTTGAAGAAACCTTCTTCAGCAAGTTTGAGGAAATTATCACGATGCTGAGGTGTAGCATCATAGAGCTCTGCCATCATGACACCATACTCAGTGGTGATTTCAATGAGGCATTTAGCAGGTGGATCTATTATAATGGATTGTGTCATCGAATTGGATTTTTTGCCTTTGATGGCGTTTAGGGTTACATCATATTTTCCAGCATGGGTATATCGGTGGCTGGTCGTGGAATCAGTGGATTGTGTTCCATCCCCAAAATCCCATACATACGTATCAGCACCTTCAGAGGTATTGGAAAATGCCACTGCTGCAGGGGCTTCAGCATGTTGCGCGCTCATGGTAAAACGCGCAAGCGGATGGACACAAGAGGTTAATCCTGCAAAAGAAAGGGTCAATAAAAATAGTGTTGTCTGTTTCATCAATTTATCATTTTTATATGCATTCGGATATCACTCAAGGGCCTGTCCCTTGCATCCTTTTCTAGTTTACTGATCTTGTCAACGACATCCATACCGGATACCACCTCACCAAATACTGTATACTCCATGTCCAGCCCCGGATAGCCTCCCTCTTCAAGGTATATTTTCCGCTGGTCATCATTGTATTTGATTTTTTTGCTCATCTCAATTTGCTGCAGCTCTGATTGGCTCACCTCTTTTCCGGTGACAATATAAAACTGGCTACCGGAGGATTTCTTCTGTGGGTTAGGTGACCTTGCTGCAGCCAGGGTGCCACGAAGATGAGGTGATCCGATTTCTGCGTCAATTTCATAACCTGGACCACCCATACCCAATGGATTGCCGGGTAAAGATTTTTTAGAATCAGGATCTCCGCCCTGGATCATAAAGCGGTCAATGACCCTATGAAACAGGAGGTCATTATAAAACCCATCTTTGACCAGCTTGATAAAATTGTCCCTGTGCTTTGGGGTACTATTATATAACAGGATGGTTACATCTCCGAATTCGGTGGTGATAACTGCCTGGTATTCTTTCTCTTTACAGCTTGAGGCCATCAAGCAAAAACAAACGAATACGGCAAAAAAAAGTGATTTGACGTGGTATGACATGTTTAATTATTTTCCGGATTGGGCAGCAAAGGTGCGAAATATGCTATTACTTTTTGCTGCAATAGCGCCTCCTGAGCGTGTAAACCCTTAACATCCATTGGCATTAAAGGTTTCCAGTGGGGCCAGCCGTCAGCATCAATGCCCTCAAACTCAAAATAGCCGTCCTCAGATAAAAGGTGACAAATGGCCAGATGCATGAGGTCCTGCTTTTCCTCTTTTGTATATTTTTCCTGCCTTTTACCCAATTCCTGCATCCCGATCAGAAACAGCACAGCATTGAGATCAGGCAGTTCTTTTCTGTCAAACCGGTCCTTGACCCAGTGACGGACCCTCAACCATTCAAATTCATGTTGCCAATCTTCCATAAAGACAAAGATAAACGTATGTCGGCTTTTGCTTGTTTTTTCCTTTGGACGAATCAGAAAACGATCAGATAAGCGAAAAAAGTGTCGAAGGAAGCCTTTGCTCTGAGAAAAATTGAAATCATTCAAAATCACCTTAATGGATGAACAAAATCGTCCCTTTGTGACCGAGCTTTACCTTTCGGCAAAGCTTCAAAACCATTGCAACATTTATTAGGTGAACAATTGATATAAGTCAGCTAATTTGGAAGAAATTATGCCTGTGATATGCGAATAAAAAAACTCTTCTTAGCCTTTGCCTGGCTGTTTTCGGTGTATCAAGGAAAAGGCCAGAACATCGATTCTTTACGTTTGGAATTTCAAACTTCCCTGGATGCCACAGAAACAAGGACAATGGGATTGATGCTAGGGAAGGCGTACCTGTATAAAAACCAGGATAGCGCAGCCTATTATTTTACTGCAGCCAGAACCGCACTGCTTAAGATAGATAATGACAGTCTGTACATCAAGGTATATGAACGCAGCAGCGCCCTTTCCGAATTTAAAGGAAATAATGCATAGGCGCTTCAATTCGCGCATAAGGCCCTCGCAAGATCGCAGCTCACCAATCGAAATGCCGATATAGAAAAGCTCTACACGCTTTTGGGTCGTTATCATATGCGATCCACACATTATGACTCAGCCTCATATTACTGGAATATCCTACTCAAAATCTATTCTGAAAACGGAGACACTTATGGCATGTGGGTTCCATATCATTTACTGGCAGAGATGTATAAAAACCTGAAGGAATGGCCCAAATCCAAAGTGTATTTCGAGAAGTCCTTGCAATGCATCCGACTTGAAAAAAAGCCAAAAGACTATTTATTTCTACTCTACAACTTTATAAACGCCTGTGACATCGAAGGTGAATTGAATCTGTATTCACAACTCAAAGACGAATATCTGTCCTTTAAACACGAACAAGGTGTAGATATCTTAACCGCCGAACACAGTACGATGAATCGAATAGATGAGTCTCTCACTGATCGGCGTAAACGATTACTGAAGTATCTCCCTTACCATATAAAAAATAAAAGCAATTTCAGTACCTGTGACACATACTATCATCTGGGACAAACCTATATGGAAGAGAAAAATTTTGATGCGGCTATACTTGCATTTACCGGTATGCTTGAATCCATTCATTCTCTTGATTTGCTTTTACTGAAATATGCTGGACATACAACGCTCTACCAGGCCTATGCCGCAAAAAGTGATTACCAAAGTGCCCTGATGCATTTTCAGATCAGGTATACACTTCATGATTCAGTTCTTCACATTGAAAAACAAATGAATGAACTGAACGTCAAATACGAGACAGCAGAAAAAGAAAAACAACTAGCTGAAACAACATTTAGTCTTTGAACCTCAAAGATAAACCAGCAATTACTGCAGATTGGTCTGATTGGAGCATTGCTGGTGACGGCGTTGAGCTTTTATGCCTTCCGAATAAAACAGAAAACCAACAAACAACTTGAAGAAAAAAACGGACAGATTTCAAAAGCCCTTCAGGAAAAGGATATCCTGCTGAGGGAGATCCACCACAGAGTAAAAAATAACCTCCAGATGATATCAGCGTTGCTCTACCTGCATGTCAAATCCGTAGATGACTCTTCAGCACAGGAAGCCCTGATGGAAAGTCAAAACCGTGTCCAATCGATGGCGATGATTCACCAGAATTTATACCAGGATCAAAATTTACTTGGCGTAAGCATAAACGATTATCTGGATAAACTGCTCAACCATCTCATCAGTTCTTACAATATTGAAAAAAACAGGATTTCCATCCATAAAAATATCGAGGTGCCTCAATTGGACGTCGATACAGTGATTCCTCTGGCCCTCATCATTAATGAACTGATCAGCAATGCGCTCAAGTATGCTTTCAGCGATGGCCGTGAAGGAGAAATCAGGATTGTTATAAAAGAAACCTCTGATAGTTTACATGTGCAGGTCAGCGATAATGGTATGGGACTACCAAGCCATTTCTCTCTCGAATCCTCTTCTAATTTTGGTCTTAAATTAATCAACATCTTATGTGATCGACTTGGTGCTACCTGGACGGCACTTACGGCTAATGGCACCACCATATCCCTTTCAATTCCAAAAAAGAAAGCAGCCTGACCCAATGAGCCACTACAATATACTTATAGTTGAGGATGAAGCATTAGTAGCCGCTATGATTAAAGAGGCTCTTTGCGGTTCCAAATTTGCGGTTCGGGCAGTTGCTTTTGACAAAGCCTCTGCCGAAAAATATCTAAGCTCCGAATCTATTGATGCTGCTTTACTCGATATCAATCTGGAGGGAAACTTTGAAGGAATCGACCTGGGGAGACAAATCCGTGATCTACATCATATACCCTTTCTCTACATCACTGCGCATGCGGATGATCAGACCCTGCAAAATGCAAAACTCACTCAACCTTCCGGATACATTATCAAACCCTTTACAGAACGTGATTTGCTGGCCGGTCTCGAAATAGCTTTATACAATTTTCATCAAAGACATGTCTCTTCACGCAATTTGAATTCCATCAATCAACGTCTGAAAGACCCCCTTTCTGCGCGTGAATTGGATGTACTCCGGTTGATCTTTGATGGCCGAACCAATCAACAGATGTCTGAAGAACTTTTTGTGTCTGTCAACACCATCAAAACACATCTTTCCAGACTCTTTACTAAGCTCAATGCAAGTTCCAGAACCGAAGCCTTCGCCAGAGCGAACGAACATATGAAATGAGTATCTGGCGTTTCTGATCAGATGCAGTTGCCACGCAGCGTATTTTATACCTTTGTGGCATACTTAAGCTCATAGCAAATGAAATTTGGCGTTGTAGTATTCCCCGGGTCCAATTGTGATGACGATATGATGCACGTTTTAGGCACTGTGTTAGGTGCAGAAGTGCATAAATTATGGCACAAAGACACGTCCATTGAAAATTTTACCTCTGAGGACTGTATTGTCCTTCCGGGTGGCTTTTCGTATGGAGATTACCTGCGGGCGGGTGCCATAGCCCGGTATTCGCCGATCATGCAGTCTGTGATCACCTTTGCCAACAATGGTGGCAAGGTGCTGGGTATCTGCAATGGGTTTCAGATTCTCTGCGAATCCGGCCTTTTACCCGGGGCCCTGGTGCGAAATCAGCATCAGAAGTTTATTTCCAAAAATATTCACCTAAGGGTGGAAACGACGGATTCCCTTATTACCAACAAATATCATAAAGGGGAGGTCTTGAAGATGCCCATAGCCCATGCGGAAGGGAGATATATCACAGATACTGAAGGACTTACCGCATTACAAGCGAATGACCAGATCCTGTTCAGATACTGTACTCCGGAAGGTGCGCTGTACAGTGACAATGGAGCTACCGACTATATCGCCGGCATATGTAATGAAGAAAGGAATGTATTTGGTATGATGCCTCATCCTGAAAGGGCCTCAGAAACAATACTGGGCAATACAGATGGCCTCGCTTTGTTCCAATCAATATACACCACGGTTTTTCAACATGGCTGATGTTAAAATAAGGCTAAAATCAAGTCAGATAATCCGTCGGATTTGACCAAAATGACAAGGATTTCAAATAAGCCGTTAAGGTTTTATTAAACTCCACTAGTTGAACGCTTTATATCCTATTTTTGATCTCTTTAATTAAAAGTTATCCGGTGACCCTATCTGGAACTCCGGGCTTCTGTTAGTTACCCTCTTTTAAATCGATACGTGTATGCGCGTTATTTTGCTCTTTCTGGCTACCCTGACTACCTTAACTGTTTCAGCACAGATATATAATCCTGTCAAATGGTCTGTAACCCTGACCCCTGCAGGAGATGGCAACCATACTTTCCTGGCAAAAGCAACTATTGATGAAGGCTGGTGGGTATATTCCCAATATCTTGAAAACGAAGACGGCCCTATCGCCACAACGGTCAATTTTGATGCCGGTAACCACTACAAATTGGTTGGTAAAAACAAGGAGTCAGACAATGCCAAAAAGATATTTGACAAAGTGTTTGAAATGCAGGTGGTTAAGTTTCAGAAAACTTACACCATTGAACAAAAAATTAAAATAACAGACCCATCAAAACCTGTGGTGGGCTATGTCAATTTTATGACATGTAATGACGAACGTTGCCTCCCTCCCGTAGATGTTGAATTTGAACTTTTCGCTACCGGAGGATCCACTGGGGATGCCACCTCACCGGCCGGTGCTAAAAAAATACCGACCCAAAACTACAACTCTTCAGGTTCCTCTGAAGAAGGAGCTAATGCTTCCAAGGAAAAAAAAAAGATAACTGAAGAAATTCCTGGTCAAGACGCTAAGGAAACTTCATCTGGTTTTTCAAATACAACTAACTCTAGTATTCAGGCAACTGTCACTAATACAGGTGTTTTAAACCCGGTAAAATGGACTTTTAGTTCGGTAAAAAAAGCTGAAGGATTATATGAGGTTATCGCAGAAGCGGTCATTGAAGAGGGATGGCATATCTATGGCACAGGTGAATACAAGGAAGGCAATCCTGTTCCAACTTCTTTAGTTGTCAATCCAGATTCTTCGTATACTCTTGATGGAAATATTACCGAACAAAGTACTGGCCGCACTGAAGGCCATGACAAGTTTTTCAATACTGAGGTAGTCAAGTTCAAACATAACCTCAGACTCACACAGCCTTTAAGGTCATCAAATCCACTGGTGGTGTCCGGAGCGCTTGAATTTATGGCCTGTGACCATTCACGCTGTCTTGCGCCGGAGTTTATTGAATTCAGTGTTGATCTTTCCACAGGACTTGAAGTAAAAGAAGCCATTGATATCACGGGACCAAAAGTGGATGTAAATGGCATGATCGATCAGCGGATCACAAGCTTAAAAGAATCTTATGTTTCGCCAGTAAGTGATTGTGGGGAAGCGCCAAAAGAAGAATCAGGTAACCTGATGTGGATGTTCATATTTGGTATGATCAATGGTTTTGTAGCCTTGCTGACCCCTTGTGTTTTTCCGATGATACCATTGACAGTAAGTTTCTTTACGAAGGACACCAAACGTAAAGGTTGGGAAAACGGGCTTTGGTATGGTGCGTCTATCATCGCTATTTACGTCATACTAGGACTGCTCATTACGATAGTGTTTGGTGCCGGATCGTTAAACGAACTGTCCACCAATCCGCTGGCCAATACGATCTTCTTTTTGATCTTTGTTTTATTTGCCTTTTCCTTCTTCGGCTTTTATGAAATTACATTGCCTAGCAGTTGGAGTAATAAGAGTGATGCCATGGCGGATAAGGGAGGCATGATTGGTATTTTCTTTATGGCAGCTACATTAGCCATCGTTTCCTTTTCATGTACAGGTCCTTTGATCGGGACGGCTCTCGTGGAAGCATCTTCTGAAGGTTTCCTTGGGCCGCTTGTAGTGATGGGTGGCTTTTCACTTGCGCTTGCTATACCGTTTAGTTTATTTGCAGCATTTCCTTCTTGGCTCAATTCATTACCTAAATCAGGAGGATGGATGAATAGTGTAAAAGTCATACTGGGTTTTGCTGAGTTGGCATTGGCCCTTAAGTTTCTTTCGATTGCTGACATGACTGCACATTGGGGCGTGCTCAAATATGAATTATTCATGGGCCTTTGGGTGATCATCGCGCTTGGTATGGCCGCCTATATGTTTGGGTGGATCAGGTTCCCACATGATAGTCCAAACCGCCGGCTTACACCTATACCTGCTTTATTTGGACTTGCTTTTACAGGACTCGGCATTTACCTCGCCACGGGGCTATTTGGGAGTGAGAAGACAGGTACCTACAATTCATTGAGTCTGATGAGTGGTCTCGCACCTCCTGCACATTACAATTTTTTCAAACCGCTTGGTGAAGTAGACCAGGAAACCACCGGACAGTTTGTTTCTCTGTCTAAATGTGCTAATAATTTCGATTGCTTTCATGACTACTATGAAGGGGTCGCGTATGCCAAAGAAAAGAACAAACCCATCTTGCTTGATTTCACAGGGTATGGCTGTGTCAATTGCCGAAAAACAGAAGAGCATATTTGGTCGAAAGAAATGATTCGGAAGAAGATAAATGAAGAATTTGTTCTGATCTCTCTATACGTGGATGATAAGGTTGCCCTGGATACCATGCTCAAATCTGCTGTTACGAATCAACGTATCAGAACAATCGGACAAAAATGGACGGACTTTCAGATTGCTAACTTTGACCAGAATTCGCAGCCGCTCTATGTTATTGTCAGCCCGGATGAACAAGTATTGACTTCACCTCGTGGCTATGATCCGGATGTAGAAGGGTATGAATCTTTTCTGAACTGCGGCTTGAATACGTTTAAAGGATTAAACAAGCCCATTATAGGGAGTTCTGAATGATCTTAGCGAACCTTCCAAATAGAAAATGCCCTGTTGATAATAATCTACAGGGCATTTTCTATTAAACAGCGGTGATAAAAAGTCGTCAGAGGTTTTCTACGGAATAATAGCGGATCATGGACAGGATATCCCGGTCCAGTTTTCCCTTAGGGGCCATTTTGAAGAATATCTTATGTGAATCAAAATCCTCAGGAAGGATTTCATCAAGACATTCAATGGCTTCCTTTTTCTGTCCCAGACGATAGAGGCATGCGGCTTTGCAATAAGATAATCTCGCTCCTACGGTATGCTCATCTGCTTCTTCGAGGACATCAAGCGCTTTTTGGATTTTGTTACGGCGCATCAGAAACTTGACGTGTGCCAACCAATAGGTTTCTTCTTCAGGCCCTGTTTCCGTGGACTTGTTATAATAAAAATCTGCCTTGCCAAATTGTTTTGTCTTTTCATAACAATAAGCCAACTCGGCATAATACTCTTCACGACGATCATCAAGCCTGATCGCTTTGATGAGGGAGCTTATAGCATTAGAATAATTGCCTTCACGGGCATAACAAATACCGAGGAGGTAATAGACATCATCAATATACTGATCCATTTTCAGTGCTTCGATGAGCCAATCCTTCGCCAGTGCATACTTTCTGAGTTTCAGCATACATTCTGCTGCCGGCACAAGATATTCCTGCTGATGACCAAAACGTTGCAATAATTCCTGATAGATGCCCAAGGCTTTTTTATAATCCTTGACCTGGCAGCAGAGTTCAGCACAATCGAGATACCCATTTTTAAATTCAGGATTTACGATATAACTATACTCAAGCGAACGAATGGCATTTTTGTAATCCCCTTCACAGCTATAGGCATGGCCAAGATTGAACCATGCCAGATAATTATAGGCATCCTGATTAAGGATATTATTGTGGAAGTCAATACTCTCTTGGTATAGGCGTGACCATTCCACACAAAGCCAGATATGCTCTAGTGCTTCTTCGTTTTTAGGATCAATCGTCAGTACATCCCTGAGCTTGTTATACATCAGGCTGTACTCACGCATACATTCGTAGATATAAGCTTCCGCCAGATAGAGATCTACACAGGAATTGAGGGACATCTGATCACTGCAATTGTTGACCATCGTAAATGCCTTCTCATAATCTCCCAGCTGCGCGGTGACTTTGATTTTCATCAGTTGCAATTCCGGATGACGAGGATAAAGATTTAGAGCAATATCTAATGTTTCGTTTGCTTCCTTAAAATCTTCTTCCTGCATCAGTAGTCTTATCTTGATCACATAGAACTCCGCATGATGGCTGGAAAACTGCAACGCGTAGTCGAGGGCTTCCATGGCCTTTTCAGTGAGCGACTCGTTGATGTAATATTGGATAAGGTTGATAAAGTCCTTTTCGTCCCAATGGGAGGGGTTCCCGTGAAGCACCATGTTTTCAAACACGGATACAAACTCGGGAAGAGACAGGTTGGGTTTCGTTCTGTACTCCATGCAATGTACTGTATGGGATTATAAAAAATATCGTTGGTAAATATAACCAAAACGGTTCCAAACATACGATATCCAAATACAATTGTATGTTTTCACTACCATGATACATGTATACCCGTTGTATCTGTAATAATCACATTCATAGCCGCTTATGTAAAGCAACGATCATACAGCAATTTTGCTTCATAGATAAAGCGCTCAAATACACTTCACTATGTATTTATACTTGAATATATGATTCAGAAAAAAAACGAATATTTTTCTACAATCGCGCTGCAAAACTGTGCTATCATCAACAAAATCAGTGCTTTCAGGCCTAAGGAAGCAAAAAAAAGAAATTTTGATCCCTTCCATAAATAATCCTGATTTGTGCAAAAAAGAGAAAGTAATGTGGTCATATAATACAAACTGACCGGTGGTCAAGGCTTCCTGTTCTCCTGGACTTTGCGAAGCAACTCACGATTAAACTCATTCTCCGCCCGATGAAGCATGAGCACTTTTTTTGCACTGACGACGGCTCTGAGTCTCGTGAGCAATGTTCGTTTCAATTCCAACTTACGCTGCTCTTGTTGTAAATGTTGTTCGATGAGGGTTCCTGCTTCTTCATCCGTGATATTCTCCAGATCAGGCCGTTCGAAATCTTCACGCATGTCTTTTAATGCATCTCTATATTCATTGTACACTGGCCAGAATCTGGCCGCTTCATCCGGGGTCAATCGTAATTGTTGTGTAATAAAAGCTACACGCTGTGCTTCTATCCGTTCTCGAACTTCTCTGGACATGTGTCCTCCTGCTTGAGCTATTAATGTAACAGCTGCCACAAGCAGGAATAGAGGTATTAAACAAAATCTGATTTTCATAATATCCGTGTATTGATGTATGATTAAAATATACTTTCAAAATCTTCGCCCTCCATTTCTTCCATGAGGTATTCTTCAATTGTAGTGGATTGCGGTATTTCCGTATGGATTTCTTCCGTAAGTCGTCCGCTCTCCAAAATCATGGGAGCAAAATCCTCTATATGTTCTGTGATATATTGATAGGCATCTTCTGAGCTGATTTCATTGTTGGTATGCCTAAATGTGTATTGGTTTGTCCACCAGGTCACTCCCACACAAAGCCCAGAGATCACCGCTGCTGTGGCAATCATCCTGCGGATGGAAATAGTTCTTGGTATTGATTTCCCCTCTTCTGTTTTCCATCTATCCAACACGCGGTCAGGTAATTGGTCAAAGTATCCTTTTGGTGCATAAATCGTCTGTTTGGCTGAAATGCCAAATGAAACGTCTTTCAATTCGTCCTTCAATTTATCCTCTTTCTGCATGATCTTCAGCTTATTTGTTTAGCTTTTATTTCTTTTTCAATTTTCTTTACTGCGTGATGAAAAGAGGCCTTTAGGGCACCTTCCGTCAATTGTAGCAATTCGGACATTTGTTTGTAGGTGAGTTCGTCATAATACCTCATCCTGAAAACCATTTGTTGCCTTGCGGGCAAAGTGCTGACTATATATTGCAGGATGTCGGCCAGTTGATCGGTATTGAGATAGGAGTCCGCAAACCGAAAATCATGATTGTTTAATTCTACAGTTTTTGATCGCTTCAGGCGTTTATGATGGTTGATGACTTCATTGGATGCAATTCTGTACATCCATGTATATAATTCTGATCTGTATTCAAATTGGTCGAGATGTCTGAAAATTTTGATAAATGTATTTTGCAAAACATCATCTGCATCTTCATGCGATGATACTTGTCTCCGGATGACCTGGTACAGACGCTGCTGGTAGGCTGTCATGAGCTGCCTGAATCCTTTCTCACGGGAATCCGGGTGGATCATTAAGGCCAATATTGCTTTGTCTGTCATTTAAAGGTTCAAACAGTAAGTAGGACAGAGGAAGATAGAAAAGGTTTAATGGCGATCATGACATTCCTGAGGGGGTGAGATGTGGGAAGGTATTGTTGGTGTATGGAGAATTTTGAGGACGGGGCAAAAAGAGAGGTTAGCAGGTGGAGCGGGTAAAACGCGAATGCCTGGTATTTCGGTGAAATATATTTCGTAGAAATACATTTTGGGCCCCACGTTCTATCTTTACCAAATGAAGTTTCTTTCCAAACTTATCCTAAAAATCCTTGGGTGGAAGATTATCGTGGATATCCCCACCGATCTGAAGAAATATGTAGTAGCTGTGGGCCCCCACACAAGTTGGAAAGACTTCCCAATCGGACTCTTCGTCCGGACCGCCATAGACCGAAAAATCTATTATCTGGGCAAAAAAGAATTGTTTGACGGACCACTTGGCTTTTTCTTCCGGTGGACAGGTGGACGACCTGTAGATCGCAAACAACACACCGGCCTGGTTGAAGAAGTCGGAAAACTATTCGCCGGAAACGAAGAGTTTGCTATCGCCATTGCTCCTGAAGGCACCCGAAAACAAGTTCATGATCTAAAAACCGGTTTTTATTTTATGGCCCGCAAAGCAGGTGTTCCGATTATTCCCTGTCTTTTTGATTACGAGAATAAGACTTGCCATTTCCTGAAACCTTTTTATCCCACGAACGAAACAGAAAAAGATCTGGATACCATCTGGAATTTTTTTAAGGGTGTAAAAGGCGCCAACCCTGCTTACAGCATCCAGGGCGAGAGAAAGTTAGAAGTTAGAAGTTAGAAGTTGGAAGTTAGCTGAAAGGAGTTATTTGATGGGCTATCCTTGATTGAATATCTTCAATCGCCCATTAAAATCTTTCTCCGTCACAGGGATACAGACCTTGTCAAAAAGCTGCTGTAATTCGTCACTGTGTGCCACACTCTTACCTTGTCGGATATCGACATGGATAAACTGTGCCCACAGCAGTGACTTTAGTTTCCTGTCAGCATCAAACATCCTCATCTCAACCTGAACAAATTTTGGCTTTGATTCCATAAGCTGACTTTCAATGGTCACCTCCTCCATCAATAAGGCCGGTCTCAGGTACGCTATCTGGTTTTGGGTGACGACCCACCCAAGGCCGGTCGTCCGACTATACGCATATATATTGAAGTCATACGCCTTGACAAGCTGATCTTCTCGCGCATTCATAAAGTAATCGAGATAGCGGCCATTGTTGAGATGGGCATACGGATCGCAGTCCTGGAAACGGATGACCGTTTTGCTGCTCAGTACCTGCTGGGTAATTTCATTTATTATTTTCATCACTACGTCAAAGGTAACAAGTGGTTAGCTAACTTCAACCCTTCAAATTGCATCCTATTTATGCGCTATACAACCAGTCAACAACAGGCCTTTTTTGAAGATTCCAAAAAATATCTCGTCCTTAAGGATGAAAGTCATCTGAAAGCGGAAGATGTTCCTGCCCTCGAAGATCTAGTGCGCTTTCATGAGTACAGATATTATGTACTCAATGATCCGCTGATCAGCGATTTTGAATATGACAGGCTTTATAAGATGCTCGAAGCACTCGAAAAGAAAAATCCGGTTTCAGCTTCACCCAACTCCCCTACCAAAAGAGTTTCCAGCGATCTGACGGATGACTTTGCCAGTGTAACACATCTGATACCCATGTTGTCACTGGACAACTCTTATGATGCATCAGACCTGATCAAATTTGATACACAGGTCAAAAAACTGACAGAACTCCATGAAATCATTTATACTGTAGAACCAAAATTTGATGGAGGCAGTATTGCTGTCATTTATGAAAATGATATGCTCGCCCGCGCGGCCACCCGGGGTAATGGTATCGAAGGAGAAGAAATCACTATTCAATCCAGAACAATAAAATCCCTTCCCCTTGAGGCTGCCTTTTCTTCCAAAGGAATCTACCGTGCAGAAATACGTGGTGAAGCAGTTATTTCCAAAGAACGATTTAAAACCATCAATGCATTCCGCGCTGAAGAAGGCCTGACCTTGCTCGCCAATTCGCGCAATAGTGCCACCGGTGGACTTCGAACAAAAGATCCTTCTGAAACAGCCCGAAGACAACTGGATGCCTTTATTTTCCAGCTTGGATACGCTGTGGATAAAAACGGTAAGGACTTGCTTCCCACTATAAAATCACATCATGACGCCATCGACTTCCTCGGCAATATTGGATTCAAAGTATCACGCAGAGAAAAGAAATTATGCAACGGGATAGAGGAAGTCATAAATCAATGCAATCATTGGGCCGTCATCCGGGATGATTATCCTTTTGAGATCGATGGCATGGTCATCAAGGTCGACAGCTTTGATCTCCAGGATATGTGTGGCTATACCAGTCGCCATCCCCGATGGGCTATAGCCTATAAATTTCAGGCAAAGCAAGCCACGACCAAACTGGTTGATATCGAATACCAGATTGGAAAAATCGGCGCTATTACACCAGTGGCAAAGGTTGAACCTGTTTCATTGGCCGGTGTAACGATCTCTTCGATCTCTTTGCATAATGAAGATTTCATCACGTCAAAGGATTTACGGATCGGTGACCAGGTGCTTATTGAAAGGGCTGGAGATGTGATCCCCTATATCGTCAAGTCTCTCCCTGAATTGCGAACGGGGCAAGAGAAAATCGTTCAATATCCTACACATTGCCCCTCCTGTGGCACATTGCTGACGCGCGAAGAAGACGAAGCAGCATGGCGGTGCTCCAATCCCGATTGCAAAGCACAAATATTGCAGCGTTTGATCTTCCATGTATCCAAAGACGCGATGGATATCGATGGATTCGGCGAAAAATATGTGCTTCGTTTTTATGAACTCGGCTGGATCAAAAACATGGCTGACCTCTATCGCCTCGACTATGATAAGATAGCGGCGCTTGAAGGATTTGGAAAAAAATCTGCTGACAAATTGCAGTCCTCTATTGAAAAAGTAAAAGCGAATCCGATTCACAGGCTGCTCCATAGCCTAAGCATCCACCACCTGGGTCAACGCGCGTCAAAACTCATAGCTGAAAAAACAAACCACGTGCTTGATCTCGTAACATGGACCACTGAAGATTACACCGCTATAAAAGATATAGGCCCAGTCGTTGCTCAGAACGCCATAAAATGGTTTTCTGACTACGCAAATGTGGAAATGCTACACGATATGGAAACCCTTGGTGTCAACCTCAAACAAACTGCCCTTGATAAATCAAAAGAACTTATCACGGATGGCATATTCTCAGGAAAAACTATTCTTTTCACAGGCACCCTGATACGCATGGGACGTAAAGAAGCACAGGAAATGGCCGAAGCTAACGGAGCAAAAAACATAAGTGCCGTCAGTGGTAATCTGGATATCCTGGTGGTCGGAGACAATGCCGGCTCTAAACTCGATAAAGCCCGGAAACTTCAGACAGTCAAAATACTAACTGAAGATGAGTTTATAGCCATGGCGCAGTAAGATATCCAACAGGTATTTACTTGCCGTTGCCTATCTGAAATTTTATGTTTCATCTGATCACAGACATCAGCTATCAGCTACCAGTAACTCACTGTGCACTAAACTATACATGCTCAGCTTAGCAGCTTCTAGTAACAAACTAGCTAAACAACTCACGTCTCACAACTCACAACTCATTTTTCATTTAAGCGGCCGGTGTCTTCTCTCCTTTATCCTGTATATAATGTCTCGTATGAAGCAACTGCATCTTCGTCGCGAGTATTCCTCCCTCAGCCCTTGGAGACTCATCAATGATAAATTCAAATACATCATCAAGATTGACATAATGTCTCTCCGGCAACTGTGAAAAATGGAAGAATATATCCCGCCAGGTGCGAAGATCGACATCGAGGTATTTCATAAATCCATACCCATCCTGAACAGAGTAACAGTATCCTCTTGCCCGACATCCGATGGCGCCCCAATCTTCTACACGTTGATCCAATACAGGCAAAAGATTTGGAATCAGGTAGCCCGATAAAAACTGATCTGCTTCGTGCAGCAAATCGCGACTGATATAGCGAAAAGCGATAATCTCCACACGAATACCCATGTTTTGCAAAGCCTGTACCACCCTTCTGAAGTCTCCATCTCCTGTCAGCAGATAAATAGTGTCGAGGTGCTGGCTTTGCAACAGCATATCAACTGCCATATCCAGATCAGCATTTGCCTTGCCGATCCGCTGCCCCTCTTCATCTTCAAACCATTTGATTGCTTTGGTAATAACTTTAAACCCATAACTGCGGACAATACTCAGGAAACCATTCGTGCGATCCTTATATTCATAGTCCGTCCGCATCCTGGCTTCATCGATAGACATATACGAATTCAACCGAATCGCATCTCCGTATTGAGAGACATAATCTCTCAGGACATCATACCTGATGCCATAACCTCCACTGCGCCGAATATTCTCAGCGTCAATAAATACTCCAATCTTCATCTTACTTGTTTTTTGATTAGAAAAAAAATCTTAAATAAAAAGTCAATAAAAACATTACGCCCCTGTTGAAAAGGAGTAGCAAATAGGGGCAATCAATCCATTGGTTTTCTGAGCTGCCATTGAAATCTGAATTCGGCTAGTAGCTGACCGTCTTCATCTTTAGCTGTAACGGGTAAAATAACAACGATGGTATCATTGTGGCTTACCACCTGCTCTAAACTTCGAAGCACATCTGACCCGTGGTGACAAAAATAGAAACTTTTACCTTTTACTTTCTTAAAAAAAGCTGCCTCTATCCCCACGAGGATAAATTTTACCCCATTTCCCTGGGCATAGGCATATACAAGCGCGCCGGTGCTCAGTTCCGCAGCCATCCCCATCACGGCCCAAAAGACTGATCCAAAGGGGTTTCTGATCCACCACCTTGCTTTAAGGACCACCTCACATCCTTCACCATCAAGCGATTGAATGTACATCCCACTCAAGAAGCCCATAGGAAGGTTTTTCAGCATCCAGAAACGGAGCTTCCAGGGGTTGGTGAAGTTCTTGACAAGAGCAGGATCAAAATGCACGAAATAGATTTTTACCAGGTTACAAAATATTAGCTGTCAGCTATCAGGTATCAGTCACTAAAAAGTAAATTATTTTTATGGTAAAATGGAAGCTAATGCCCAAATCAGGAGGAGTGAAAAGTCCAAAATTTTTGTAAAAATCCTCTTGTTTAAAGCGTCAATTAAACCTGACAACATTTTTTTTTCTCTTTCACTTGTGCGTCAAGCTTAGTGTAATTTGAATCCGAAAGGTAATGAAGTTCATTGGAATCACTTCAACCTCTTCTTCAACGCCAGCATCTCATCTCTATGTTGTGCAGCGGTGATAAAGTCCAGGTCCTTAGCAGCATCTTTCATCTTGCGCTCAGTGTCGCTGATCATTCGTTCGATCTGCTCGCGCGACATAAACGCTAACACAGGATCAGCAGCAAGGGTGGATTCCAGCGGACGCTCTACATAAGCTTTTTTATTTCCTTCCCGAATATCAAGAATGGAGTTTTTGGCCAGGATCTGCTCTCTTGTTCTGGTGATCGTCTGTGGAGTGATACCGTGTGTTTCATTGTACGCTATTTGTATTACTCTTCGACGGGTTGTTTCATCAATCGTCTTCTGCATCGATGCTGTAACCTTGTCAGCGTAGAATATGACCATACCATTTGCATTACGTGCAGCACGGCCAGCAGTCTGTGTGAGTGAACGATCATTGCGCAGGAATCCTTCTTTGTCTGCATCGAGAATAGCCACAAGGGAAACCTCCGGCAAATCAAGGCCTTCACGCAATAGATTGACCCCGACCAGTACATCGAAATCACCAAGACGTAAATCCCTCAATATCTCCACCCGCTCCATCGTCTCTACTTCAGAATGTATGTATTTGCATTTGATATTGAGTTTTGTAAAATACTTACTCAGTTCCTCCGCCATGCGCTTTGTGAGGGTCGTCACCAATACACGCTCTCCTGCCTTTATGCGTTCGTCCACTTCTTCCATGAGATCATCGATCTGGTTGAGACTGGGACGGATTTCAATCGGAGGATCCAACAAACCTGTTGGTCTCACTATCTGCTCCACCAGTACACCACCGGTCTGTTCCAATTCATAATCCGCAGGCGTTGCACTGACAAATATTACCTGGTTGATCAGCCCTTCAAATTCAGTAAAATTTAAAGGCCTGTTGTCAATAGCCGAGGGTAGCCTGAACCCAAAATTGACCAGGTTTAATTTCCTGGCGCGATCACCACCCCACATCCCTTTGACTTGTGGCAACGTAGCATGGCTCTCATCCACAATCATGAGATAGTCATCCGGGAAGTAATCAAGCAGACAAAATGGTCTTGTGCCTTGCGCACGTCCATCAAAAAACCGGCTATAGTTTTCTACGCCGCTGCAATACCCTAGCTCACGTATCATTTCCAGATCAAAGGTGGTCCGCTCATGTATCCGCTTGGCTTCAAGATATTTTTTTTCGCGTGTGAAATATTCCTCTTGCGCAAACAGCTCATCTTCAATATCCCGGATCACAAATTTCAATCTGTCCTTTGGTGCGACATACAGATTTGCCGGAAAGATCGCTGCATGTTGAAGAGGCTCATGACGCTGACCAGTATGGATATCAATGATGTCGATTTCTTCGATGACATCGCCATAGAAACTAATCCGATATCCATAATCAACATACGGAAGACTTATATCCACCGTATCCCCTTTGACTCTGAAATTTCCACGACCCAATTGCCCTTCTGTACGGCTGTATAAACTTTCAACCAAGCGATATAAAAAAGCATTTCTGGCAATGGTCTCGCCTTTCTGAATGCGGATGATACCGGCTTTGTAGTCTTCGGGATTACCCATACCAAAGATACAGGACACAGATGCCACCACAATGATATCCCGACGCCCAGATAACAGATTTGAGGTAGCCCGCAATCTGAGTTTATCTACTTCCTGGTTGATGGCCAGATCTTTTTCAATATAGGTATCGGAGACAGAGAGATAGGCCTCAGGTTGGTAATAGTCGTAGTAGGAAACAAAGTATTCTACAGCATTGTCCGGAAAGAACTCTTTAAACTCGCCATATAACTGCGCTGTCAGGGTCTTGTTGTGCGTCAGCACGAGAACCGGTCTCTGCACTTCCTGAATGACATTGGCGACTGTAAATGTCTTTCCGGAGCCAGTGACACCCAGTAGTACCTGGGCATGTTCATTTTGTCTGACACCACGTACGAGTTGTCGGATGGCTTCCGGTTGATCTCCGGTAGGTTGATATGTTGATGTAAGTTTGAAGGACATGGAAATCCAAAGGTAATTTAGATTCTATAGACATTGGTATCGAATATCGTAAATTAAACTTTCTTCCAACCACTCAAATAAATTATACATATTTAGAGAAAAAAATAGTAAATTTGAAATTCATTCATTTAGGCCTTGGATATATTTTTTCACAATTATAAACTTATTTGAATATGAGCAAGTTTTTATTTCCTGATTTTTCACCTCTTTAATGGCGTCATTAAGTCAATTCCAGGCGACAGGCTACAAACGACAAACGACCAGCATGGTATAGCCCTGTAGATTTTCTAGTATTAATTTCTATTGTTTTGTTCCCATTTATCGTCTCTTGTTCCAAAGATTCTGAAGTATCTTCATCAAACATCACAGGATTAAATCCCCCATTAATAACTCGATCTACTATTAGTCCTGGGTCTTATACTGTAACTGCTAGTGGTATTTTAAATTTCCCCACTGAAGTAGAGTTTCACCAAACTGTATCTTATATTTCTTCAGACACCTCCCATGCTCAATTATCTGCTTTCAGGACTTCATTGAGCATTGAAACAATAAGTAAAAAAGCCACCATGATATTGGATTCAATTGAATCTGAAAATTTATTCGTGAATGAGATA
>JBBRDL010000004.1:0-56936 GCA_038203965.1 Chitinophagales bacterium
CTCAAACATCTTGGCTGGAAACCAACGATCTGCCTTCCATCCAATGCTACTACCGAAAGAAAAAATATTCTCAAAGCACTTGGGGCTCATCTTATACTCACTTCTCCCCTTGAAGGGACGGATGGCGCTCAACAAGTTGCAAGAGATACCTTTTCCTCGAATCCTGATAAATACTACTATGCAGACCAATATTCCAATGATGCTAACTGGCAGGCGCATTACCTAACGACTGCAGAAGAAATCTGGAATCAAACTAAAGGAAAAATTACCCATTTCGTGGCCGGACTAGGTACTACAGGCACCTTTATAGGCACCGGACGTAGATTAAAAGAATTAGGCCAGGTTGAATTGGTAGCATTACAACCAGATCACCCTTTTCACCCCCTTGAAGGCTGGAAGCACCTGGCTACTGCTCATCACCCTAAAATCTATGACGATTCACTCGCAGATCAAACACTGGTCATTGACTCCTCAGGCGTCTTTGATATGATCAGATCCATTGCAGTTCATGAGGGTTTATATATATCGCCATCCGGGGCCGCCAATCTGTTGGGGGCCCTGGAAGTGGCATCCGGGATAGAAGATGGAGATATTGTCACCACCTTGGCTGACAACCTTGACAGGTATCATGAAGTTCGAAAAGAAATATTTGGCATATGAGTACGACGATAGAGAAAGTCATTCTACTAAAAATAGAAACCCAACTTGAGGCAGCCTATCCCAATGAGGCATGCGGTTTCCTTCTGGGCACTCAATCCCAACGAAAAAGAAACATCACCCATCTGATAGAAGTGGAAAATCAATCCACCGAAAATCAAAGGAGACGTTTTGTAATAGATCCACTCGATTATCTGAAAGCTGAAAGATTTGCTGCTAAGGAAGGATTGGCGCTGCTGGGAATCTATCATTCACATCCTGATCACCCGGCCATACCTTCAGTACATGACCTGGAATTTGCACAACCGTACTTCTCCTATTTCATTCATAGGATCGCCAATGGCAAAATGACCGACAGCAGATCATACAGACTGCTCGATGCAAAATTTGTCGAAGAAAAATTCCTAATCACCCAACCAGAACAACCCATCCCACAATAAATAATTTCTCTTTTCACTTCCGGTGTGTGAGCGAAGTTGTATAAGCTCTTTTTCCTTCCGGTTGGTGATCAGCGTCGAACCATCACTTTCCATTCTTCATTCTTCATTTTTCATTTTTCATTTTTATGGTAACCATTTTCATCCCCACCCCCCTTCGTCGCTTCGCAGCAGAACAATCCAAAGTGAATGTTCAGGCGAAGAATGTCGCTGAAGCAATACAGTCGCTGACATCAATTCATCCTTCGCTGATTCCGTATATATATGACGAGGCTGATCTAATCCGAAAACATGTGAGGATCTACCTCGGAGAGGAAGATATCCGTGAAAAAGAAGGCATCGATACTTTACTGAAGGAAGGCGATGAACTGAGTATTATTCCAGCTATCGCTGGTGGCACTGTTTAATCCAAGAAACATGAGACAACCACTTGAAGAGGTTACCTTCAACAAAGAAGAACTGGAAAGATACAGCCGTCACCTGATCATTCCTGAGTTTAATATTGAAGGTCAGAAAAAACTTAAGCATGCCCGGGTACTGGTCGTTGGAACCGGAGGGTTAGGCGCGCCATTACTACTGTATCTGACAGCCGCTGGTGTAGGAACCATCGGGATTGTGGATTTTGATATCGTTGACAAAAGCAATCTTCAACGCCAGGTTTTATTTACAACAAATGATGTTGGCAGACCTAAAGTAGAAGCTGCCAGAGAACGACTTACTGCCCTAAACCCGCATGTTAATTTTGAAATATTCAACACCAGACTGGATAGTTCAAATGCATTGGATATCATTTCACAATTTGATATTGTTGCTGATGGAACAGATAATTTCCCAACCCGATATCTTGTAAATGATGCCTGTGTTCTCGCCGGAAAAACAAATGTTTTTGCTTCCATCTTTCGTTTTGAAGGCCAGGCAAGCGTATTTAATTATCAATACGCCGATGGTAGTCGCGGCCCAAATTATCGTGACCTTTTCCCTACCCCACCACCCCCTGGACTTGTGCCCAGTTGTGCTGAAGGAGGAGTAATAGGAGTACTGCCGGGCATCCTTGGTAGTCTTCAAGCCAATGAAGTTATAAAAGTAATCTCCGGCGTTGGCGACCCTTTAGCAGGAAGATTTTTCCAGTTTGATGCGGCTGAATTTAAAGCCAGGATTTTCAAAATTTCAAAAGATCCTGACAACCCACTCACTGGCTTGAACCCCACACAAACTGAGTTAATTGATTACGAATATTTCTGCGGAATAAACCTAACACCCACCATAATGGATAACAAAGAAAACAACAGCCAACTGTCTGTAACAGATTTAAATGATTGGATCAAATCCGGTAAAGATTTCCAGTTGATCGACGTTCGAGAACCTTATGAATATGACATCGCAAATCTTGGCGGTATCCTTATTCCAAAAGGAGAAATTCTAAAGCACCTCAATGAGATCGATCGTCAAAAAGATGTCGTGATCCACTGTCGCTCCGGAAAACGAAGCCAGGATGTCATTGATGTATTAAAGCACGAACTAGGTCTTGAGAATCTACACAACCTTAAAGGTGGAATCCTCGCCTGGGCAGACGAAATAGATCCGACGATGGCAAAGTATTGATGCATAGCGCTGTCAGCTTCCAGCTATAAGCCATCAGTTATAAGCTATAAGCCATCAGCAATCACCTATAAGCTATTAGCTATTAAAAAAAATCGTCTCACGCTTTGATTAATGAATATCTCACTGGGAGCTGGTAGCTAAAAACACTTAAAGCTGTACCTTCCAAACAACCTACCGATTAAAAAATACCTAACAATTTAAAACACTAAACACATGTCAATCAGATTAGGCGATATCGCCCCAAATTTTCAGGCCGAAACAAATGAAGGCCATATTGATTTTTATGAATTCCTTGGTGATTCATGGGGTCTCCTGTTTTCGCATCCAGCGGATTTTACCCCGGTTTGCACTACGGAACTTGGTCAAACCTCCAAACTCAAAAATGAATTTGAAAAGCGCAACGTGAAAGTACTCGCGCTCAGTGTAGATGGCGCAGCTTCCCATAATATCTGGATCAAGGATATCAATGAAACACAACATACAACGGTCAACTTTCCAATCATCGCAGATGAAGATAAAAAGGTCGCTTTGTTGTATGACATGATCCACCCAAATGCTACTGAAAAGACAACTGTGCGAAGCGTATTTGTTATCGGACCGGATAAAAAAGTAAAATTAACCTTGACCTATCCGGCCAGTACAGGAAGAAATTTTACAGAAATCCTTAGGGTCATTGATTCATTGCAACTGACAGCAAACTATAGTGTAGCTACGCCGGCAAACTGGCAGGATGGTGAAGATGTTGTTATACTACCCTCTGTTCCTGATGCAGATATCCAAGGTAAATTTCCGAAAGGCGCAACGCACATCAAACCATATCTAAGGATGACCCCTCAACCGAATAAGTGAGCGAGGAGTGAAGAGTGAAGGGCAAGGAGCAAGGAGCAGGGAGCAAGGAGCAGGGAGCAGGGAACAAGGAGCAAGGAGCAAGGAGCAAGGAGCAAGGAACAGGGAACATCGAAGGAAGAAGGAACAGGTCGAAGCGCAGCGTAGATCCCGCTCGCTGTGTAGCCGAAAAGCGGGAGAGAAGGGAGCAGGGAACAGGGAGCATAGTGACAGTTGACCATTGACCGTTGACAATGTCTGAAAGTTGATAGCTGACGGCTGATAGCTAAAAAGTCAGATCCACTACCCGAAGCCTTTTTTGTTTGCCTAAATTGTAGATGATAGGCGAAAACAAGACCCTCACGGCTGACCCAACGGCAAAGTTGATGAGTCCGAATTCCATACCTCCTTGTGAGAATTGAGGCTCACCAGCGACGGTGTACCATAAATCCCCCATAAACATTGAAATCCCTCCCACCTGGAGTGCACCTCCTATAATGTTAGGCCATACCCGTTTTCGACTCAACCGGATTCTGTCAATGTCGCTCAGCGGGACCCACGAATCCCCTATTAGAATCATTTGGGCATTGGGATCCATATCAACGATAGTTCGGGTATACCACCCCACCTTGTCCTCTTTTAGCTGGAAGGTAATATCGTCATACATGGCAATCCGCTCTGTACGTGGGTTACCTGCTTTTTCAATCAGGATATATTTCTGCCCTTGCACCAAATGGAAGCTAATGATCAAAAAAAGAAGGGATAAGAAGGTAGTCTGCACGATAAATTTAAGTTCCGCTTTCTGATATAGATTGACCTTTCAAGAGTTCTTTCAACCAACGTTCAAACGCCTGATTGATACTCTTTTGTATGACATCATGCGTAGCAATCGCTGTTCCGCTATAAATCAAGGCCAAATGGTAGGTTCGCCCGGCAGGGAGTGCTGAATATAAGCCAGGCTTACTCAGCCTATAGCCTTCCCGCATTAGTCTTTTGAGTCTGTTCCTGTCCACAGCTCGCGGAAATTTCTTTTTGGAAGCAGAAAACATGACCTGCACAGGAAAATCTTGAAGGAATGTGTCCGTGACATCGAGCCACACCAGTCTTATAGGGAATTTAGCAGCGCTAAGCCCTTCCTTAAAAAGCTTTTCAATGGCTTTTGGTGTACTGAGGCGTTCCTGTCTCGAGAGGGTGTAGCGAACCATATTCAAAGATAACATACCGATGATCAGTGGGCAGGATGCTGAAGGAGACCAGGACCTATCAGGTGTGGAAACTTGCTGCGAATCACAAAAAAAAATCCTCCAGCCAAAGGCAGGAGGATCATCATATTTCATATTTTTTGAATACCTACACCCTGATCACAGGGTATAGAAGGATTACTTCACGCGCATGGTGTCAGAAACACTCAGCTTGTGACGGCCTCGGGCACGACGTGCAGAAAGCACTTTACGCCCAGCCTTTGTACTCATTCGTAAGCGAAACCCGTGTTTGTTCACTCGTTTCCTTCTTGATGGCTGAAATGTTCTTTTCATCGGTATAAACTCTGTTTATTATTAAGGCCGCTCGGTTAAAAGCGGGCACAAATGTACTTATTTTTTGAAAAAAATGGTCTTTTTCACTAAAAAACGTCTTTTACCTTCTTCAAAATCTATGCCTGACGGCCTGAATTCCGCTTATCCGTTCATTGAAATCAGGAATTCTTCGTTCGTCCGGGTATTGATCATGTGTTTGCGTAGGAACTCCATCGCTTCGTCCGGCTTCATATCCGCCAGGTAATTACGAAGGATAAACATCCGCTGCAGGATGGCATCATCAAGTAGCAATTCTTCGCGACGGGTACTTGATTTGGTCAGGTCAATGGAAGGATACATCCGCTTGTTGGCCAGAGACCTGTCAAGCTGAAGCTCCATATTACCTGTTCCCTTGAATTCTTCAAATATCACGCCGTCCATCTTAGAGCCGGTATCGATAAGGGCTGTGGCCAAAACGGTCAGCGAGCCACCATTTTCAATATTTCTAGCTGCGCCAAAGAATTGTTTCGGTTTGTGCAGGGCATTTGCTTCCACACCACCTGACAATACTTTCCCGCTGGATGGAGCAACTGTATTATACGCTCTGGCTAGACGAGTGATCGAATCAAGGAGGATGACTACATCATGTCCGCATTCAACAAGTCGTTTTGCTTTTTCGAGGATGATATTTGCTACCCGCACGTGATTTTCAGCTGGTTCGTCGAAGGTAGAAGAAACAACTTCTGCCTTCACGTTTCTGCGCATATCTGTCACCTCTTCCGGACGCTCATCGATCAGTAAAACGATCAGGTAAACTTCAGGGTGATTGGCAGCAATGGCATTGGCGATATCCTGTAGGAGGAATGTTTTACCGGTTTTTGGCTGCGCGACAATAAGACCTCTCTGTCCTTTACCCAGCGGGGTAAACAGATCGATCATACGGTTACCGTAATCTTTGCCTGTTGGATGCGTAAGAAGGTTAAATTTCTCTGTAGGAAACAAAGGTGTCAGGTAGTCAAAAGGCACCCTGTCACGCACTTCATCCGGTGTTTTTCCATTGACGGTACTAACCCTCAGTAATGCAAAATACTTTTCGCCTTCTTTTGGAGGACGTATGGCTCCTTTTACAGTATCACCTGTATTGAGGCCAAATAATTTGATCTGGGAAGGAGATACATAGATATCATCCGGTGAAGAGAGGTAGTTGTAATCTGAAGATCGCAGAAAACCGTATCCATCTGACATCATTTCTAGAACACCTTCGCCTTCTATGATGCCGTCCACTTCAACATTAAAACGCTCCCTGGCTTCGCGTTGGAAATCCCTGGCTTCACGTTGTTGTTGGTTTCTGACATCATTTGCCCCTGGTGGTTGGTTTCTGGCTTCCGGTGGTTGTCCTTGTGGCTGTCTTGGCTCATTTGGTAAACGAGGCTCTCTTGGTTCTCTTGCTTCCTGAGGCGCACGAGGTTCATGAGGTACACGTGGCTCTCTTGGTTCATGAGGCTGGCGTGGTTCTCTTTGTTCTCTTGGTTCATGAGGTGCACGAGGCTCTCTTTGTTGATGCGGTGTGCGAGGTTCTCTCGGACCCTGTTGATTTCTGTCCCTGTGCTCTGGTCTTCGGGGAGGTTGTGTGCGATCTGCCGGTGTTGTTTCGGGCTTTTTCGCTATCACCACTGATTCCTCAGCAGGCGTTTCTTCAACTTCTTCCTGGCTTGAAGGAACATCTGCTTTTACAGGAGCAGGTTTTTTTGTTCTTTTCTGAACAGCTCCCGGCTGACGTTTGTCAACCCTCATATTGTCAGAGGAAACTGGTACCTCATCGGGCAATTCAGTGTTATCAGAGCCATTGGCACCTGGTTTCTTTTTTTCGCCGGCTAGTGCCTGGTGGTCCAGGATGGTGTAGACAAGTTCTTGTTTGTTTAGCTTTTTAAAGCCGTCTACGCCGAGCGAGTCAGCAAGTTCCCTAAGCTCGGGAACGAGCATGTCATTCAACTGCAAAATATCGTACATGATATGGACAGATAATTAATTCGGATACAAAAAATGGATTCAATCAGAAATATTACACTTGGTTCCGTTCTCTTCACTCAACCACTAACCACAGTTTTTTTTAGAATTGAAGTATCTGAAGGACGATCAGAACGGTAATGTAGGTGTGTAAAACGCCACTAAGGTAAGAACTATTTTTAAATAAGGGGAATTACCTTTGGTGAAATTTTAGAGGGTATCTACAGTGCTTAAACGGTAGAGGAACCTGAAAAGTTGCCTGCTATGCTAGAAATTCAAATTTTACGTGACCAGAGAGACAGGGCAGTTGCCGGTCTCAGGAAGAGGGGTTTTTCAGAGGAAAGACTACTTGCCATTGATCAGATCATTGATCTGGACGACCTTAGGAAGGATGTGCAGACCCAATTGGACACGCTGCTCAATGAGCGAAACACTTTGTCTGATCAGATAGGAAATCTGTTCAAACAAGGTAAAGCCTCAGAAGCTAATGAGCTGAAAACCAAAGTTCAGGCGACTAAAGATGCAGCGGAGACGCTCGAATCAAGATTGCAACAAACGAAAGCTGACCTTGACGCTATTCTGGTCACTCTTCCTAATATTCCTCACTTCAGTGTTCCTGAAGGTAGGACTCCGGAGGATAATTTCGTCTACAAAGCCTGGGAAGGTAGTATGCCGGCATTACCGGAAGGCGCATTGCCACACTGGGAATTAGCTGAGAAATATAATCTGATCGATTTTAAACTAGGCGCTTTTATCACTGGTAGTGGATTTCCATTGTACCGCGGCAAGGGAGCTAGACTTCAAAGAGCTTTGATCAATTATTTTCTTGACGAGGCTAGAAATGCCGGATTTGAGGAAATCTTGCCTCCATTTATGGTCAATGCAGACTCTGCCTACGGAACAGGCCAACTACCTGATAAAGAGGCTCAGATGTATTATATGGAGAAAGATGATCTGTACCTGGTGCCCACTGCCGAAGTGCCGGTGACCAATATGTACCGGGGGCAGATTGTGTCTGAAGCTGATTTGCCGATCAAATTGACCGCTTATACACCTTGCTTCAGGCGAGAGGCAGGATCTTACGGGTCAGATGTAAAAGGTTTGAACAGGGTACACCAGTTTGATAAGGTGGAAATCGTCCAGTTGGAGCATCCCGGCCGCTCTTATGACACGTTGCAGGCCATGATTAAACATGTGTCTCTCTTGTTGGAACGTCTTGAATTGCCTTATCGAATTCTTCACTTGTGTGGTGGGGATATGGGCTTTACCAGCGCTTCCACATATGACTTTGAGGTATACTCTGCGGCACAGAAGAAATGGCTGGAAGTGAGCTCTGTATCTAATTTTGAGTCCTTCCAGGCCAATCGGATGAAAATCAGGTATAAGGATGAGAAAGGCAAAATGCAGTTTGTACATACGCTCAATGGTAGTGCTTTGGCGCTGGCCCGCATTGTAGCTGCTTTGCTTGAAAACAATCAAACCGAAGCTGGTATTCGGTTGCCGCAGGTATTAGTACCTTATACCGGATTTGAATTTATAGGCGCAGGAGAATAAAAATTAGCTTGATTCCTTTCATTTGAAACCTCTGAGGCTATTTTTGCATTTATAAGATATTATTCAACCTAAGGGTTGGTCACAAAACTGAAAAAAATGAGTATAGGGTATTTGGTTTTAATTGGCGCGATAGCGCTCGTCGGATTTCTGGTGCAAAGCCGTCTGAAATCTAAATTTCATAAATATGGCCAGGTGGGACTATCTAATGGCATGTCTGGACATCAGGTGGCGGCAGCTATGCTTCAACATTATGGTATCCACGATGTCCAGATCGTACTAGGTGAGGGTTTTCTTTCAGATCACTACAATCCTCAGACCAAGACTGTTGCGCTGAGTCCGGAAGTATACAATGGCCGCTCTGTTGCTGCTGCAGCAGTCGCTTCTCATGAATGCGGTCATGCGGTACAACATGCCACGGCTTACAGTATGCTTCGATTGAGAAGCGCCCTGGTGCCTGTGGTCAAAATTGCTGCGGTTGCGCAACAATGGGGATTTATGGCTGCTATTTTTCTTTTGGGGACATTTCCGCAACTACTGCTGATCCTGATCATCGCAATGGCGATCACCACCTTGTTTAGCCTGATTACCTTGCCCGTTGAGTTTGATGCAAGTCATCGTGCCCTCGTGTGGCTCGATAATACGGGAACGACAAAAGGAATAGAATATGACTACGCAAAAGACTCGTTGAAATGGGCCGCTATGACCTATCTGGTTGCTGCACTTTCTTCAGTGGCAATGCTTGTTTACTTTATCCTTTCGTATTTTGGCCGCAATTAATACCTCTGGGTTTCAAAAAGGGGTATTTATTTTATTCACCTCAAATGACATCCTATGCATGAAAAGATAGACAGTACGATAGCCCATGGCCAGGAACAAATGGATCTCGCTATCGAGCATCTGAAAAAAGAATTGACTAAAATCCGTACCGGTAAAGCATCTACAGGCATGCTCGATGGACTACAGGTTGACTATTATGGAAGTAATGCTCCCCTCCACCAGGTAGCCAATGTGGGAATTGCTGACGCGAGGACCATCACGATCCAGCCATGGGAAAAGGGAATGCTTGCTAAAATAGAACAAGCCATTTTTGCCGCCAACATGGGGATTACACCTATGAACGATGGTGAGATCATCCGCATCTCCATACCTCCCTTAACGGAAGAGAGAAGGCGTGACCTTGTCAAACAGGCGAAAGTAATGGGTGAAGATGGAAAAGTAGCGCTGCGCCAGATTCGTCACAAAGTCATGGATTTCATTAAAAAAGAAATCAAGGACGGATACCCGGAAGACATGGGGAAAAAGAAGGAAGCGGATGTAGACAAAATGGTTCACAGTCATACAGATGCCGTAGATCAACTTATCTCAGCGAAAGAAAAGGATATCATGACCGTGTAATTCTTGCTGGTTCATTTTAAACGCTAAAAGAATACATACGAGGGTTTGAATTTAGTTTCAAACCCTCGCTTTATTTTTTGGCATAATATCCTGTATCGTCCCTGGGATCTTCGACCTTATAAAAGTCGAATTATGTAGTTCAATCAGGTCGACTCATCTATTTACAATAACCTGATTCTTGCACCTTCTCTATATTGGGATGCTTTTAAAAACATCCTTATCTGTACTTTTTAACCAACAGTTCAAACCACTTTCCATCTAATGAAAAATCTACTTTCCCTCATCCTACTTTCTATGACATTCCTTTCCTGTAAAAAAGAGGAATCCCGGCAAACCAAGCTTTACAGCATTGAACAGTTTTACGCTAACACGCGCTTTGGCGGCGGTACTTTTTCTGCGGATGAAACCAGGCTGCTCATCAATAGCGATGCTTCAGGGATCTTTAACCTCTATGAGATTTCCCTAAACGATGGCATTCAAAAGCAGGTGACCAATTCGACGGTGGAGTCATTCTTTAGTATTGATTATGTACCGGGTTCAACGGCCATGTTATACAGTGCCAACAAGGGTGGCAATGAGATTGATCATATCTTTCTGCTCGATGAAGAGGGTAAAACAACCGACCTGACTCCAGGTGAAAATGAAAAAGCTTCCTTTTTCAAATGGAGCCAGGATAAAAAATCAATGTTCTATACCTCCAATCTGCGCGACCAGAAATATTTTGATGTCTACAAATCCCTCATCGGCGAATGGAAACCGGTTCTGCTCTATGAGAATAAGGATGGGCTTAATGTGGAAGATATTTCAGAAGATGAAAAAACAATGGCCATCTCCAAAACGATAACGACCAGTGAAAATGAACTCTATCTGGTCAACCGGGAAACAAGTGCCAAGACTGAACTATCTCAACCTGACAAGAAAGGTCGTTACGAGATTTCGGGCTTTAGCAAAGACAACCGCTATGCGTTTTATATCACAAACGCCGGGAAAGAATTTGCATACCTGGTACAGTATGATATGCAAACCGGAGAACGCCAAGTACTGTTCGAAACCAATTGGGATGTGATGTATAGCTTTCTGAGCGAAAAAGAAACATACCGGGTCATCGCGATCAATGAGGATGGTAAAAACACCATTATTATGCAGGATGCAGCTACAGGAAAAACTATTGATTTTCCTGTGATACCCGATGGTGATACCCGATGGTGATATCCTTGGTGTTGAAATCTCAGAAAGTGAAAAACTGATGCGTCTTTCTGTAGGTACTTCAAAGGCACCAAATAACATCTATCTCTATAATCGTGAAACAAAAGAACTTAAAAAACTCACTGAAAGCCTCAACAAAGAAATCAACCCGGATGATCTCGCAGCGGCCGAGGTGGTGCGTTTCAAATCTTTTGATGATCTCGAAATCCCTGCCATTTATTACAAACCTATTCAAGCTAATCCTAATCAAAAAGTGCCAGCATTGGTGTGGGTGCATGGAGGTCCGGGAGGACAATCGAGGACCGGATACTTTGCCCTGATCCAGTATCTCGTCAATCATGGATATGCTGTTCTCGCTGTCAACAATCGTGGAAGCAGTGGCTATGGCAAAACATTTTATAAAATGGATGATCGTAACCATGGAGACAAAGACCTGAAAGACTGTATTGCCGGAAAAAACTGGCTGGCTTCACAGGACTATATTGATGGCGAACGAATTGGTATCATCGGAGGCAGTTATGGTGGTTATATGACCATGGCAGCTATGACGTTTGCGCCTGATGAATTCAATGTCGGCGTCAACATCTTTGGGGTGACTAACTGGCTACGTACACTGAAATCTATCCCTCCGTATTGGGAGTCATTCAGAAATGCACTTTATACTGAAATGGGTGACCCGACTACAGAAGATTCAGTGCGGTTGTACAATATTTCGCCCCTGTTCCATGCGCACCAAGTCAAAAATCCTGTCATGGTATTGCAAGGCGCCAATGATCCACGTGTATTGCAAATCGAATCCGATGAAATCGTGGAGGCCATGAAGAAAAATAATATCCCTGTCGAATACATAGTCTTTCCTGATGAAGGTCATGGCTTTGTGAAAAAAGAAAATGAAATCAAAGGGTATGGCGATATCCTTACTTTTCTGGATACGCATCTGAAAGAAACGATCAAGGACTGAGGCGAAGGCGAATGTCAATTTCAAATGTAGAGACGCGATTAATCGCGTCTCTACATTTGAAATTGACATTCGATCTCTTACTGTTTTACCTTCTTACTGTCTTACAGCTAGCGGAGAACATTGAT
The DNA here is from genome assembly GCA_038203965.1 of Chitinophagales bacterium. Classification (GTDB taxonomy): domain Bacteria; phylum Bacteroidota; class Bacteroidia; order Chitinophagales; family Saprospiraceae; genus Opimibacter. The sequence goes on from JBBRDL010000004.1 coordinate 12,284, forward strand.
TAGCTTGCGTACCAGGGACTGACTGCCTGATCTTATCCCTATGTCAAGTACCTTGTCGACCTGCATGGCCACATCAAGAATCTGGGAGGTCATTTTATTTATTTCTTCTACTTCCTTTATAGATGCCTTTTCAGGATCTGTCACCCGGATGTGCTGAAGCGACTGGATCATTGGATCGAGTTCTCTTCGTTTACGCTCACGTGCTATTTGCAATGCCATCTTCCAGGCATCCTTCTCAGAAGTATAATATTCCTTCCTGTCTCCGGGGACGTATACTTTGTGCACGACACCCCACGCCAGCAAGCTGCGAAGGTTCATACTCACATTGCCACGGGAAATACCCAATTCAGCTATGATCTGGTCAGAAGTCAGGGCCTCTGGTGAAATCATCAGCAAGGCATGAATCTGCCCCATCGTGCGGTTGATCCCCCATTGTGAGCTTAGCTGGCCCCATGTCTGGATCATCTGGTTTCGGGCTTCTGAATATTTCATGTGCTAAAGATAGAAGAATATGAAATGGCTGAGGCGAAAGAGGATTAAGAGGCGAAAGAGGATTAAGAGGCGAAAGAGGATTATTGGCATTCATCAGATTGCCTGAGAAAACGCTAGCAGCGGGACTTATATATTTACATTTACATTTACGCTTTATAAAGAAACACGAATGATTTTTCCAATCGGAGACGAGCAGGTTAGAGGAGGGCATAGGCCGATCTTTGCATATACGTTGATTGCTGTCAATGTACTTGTTTTTATCTTTCAGGTCACCCTTCTTCCCTTACTGCAGCAAGAGTTTGTCATGCAGTATGGGGTTATCCCACAAGAAATTGTGCAGGGCCAAGATTATTTCACCTTGTTCACCAATATGTTTTTGCACGGTGGCTGGATGCATCTTATTGGCAATATGCTTTTCCTCTGGGTGTTTGCAGATAACATCGAAGCGGTCATCGGCAATTTCATGTTCATATTATTTTATCTCGGAGGCGGTCTGGCGGCCTCTGCAGCGCATATCTTCTTTAACCAGGATAGCATCATTCCCGCTATAGGCGCCAGTGGAGCTATCTCAGCCGTACTAGGTGCCTATCTGATCATGTTCCCGGCAAGTAAAATCAAGGTATTCGTTTTATTCCTGTTCCGGTCGTACTACATGCCTGCGCTCTTTTTCCTAGGTATATGGGGTGTGCAGCAATTTATAAACGGGTTTATCTCCATTGTCCCATCTTCTGCCTACACATCAGGCGTGGCCTGGTGGGCACATATAGGTGGTTTTGTATTTGGTATTATAGCCGGCTTGCTGATACGAATGAAATATGAATCACGCAACAAATACGAAATAGATATGCCCTCTCCACGAGATCTCGTTTAAATCATGCGTACGTCTGATCATCTCATGACCAAGGTTGCCATAAAAGATTTTCAACCGAAGATTTTATACCAGGACGCATTGTTCATGGCGGGATCCTGTTTTGCCGAACACATCAGTGACAAACTCGAGCGCTACAAATATGATATCGTCAGTAATCCTTTCGGGATACTCTACAATCCTGTTTCGATTGCGAAATCTTTCGAACGTATTGCACACCTTGCGTTTTATCAATCCGACGAACTTATACAACATGATGGCTTATTACATAGTATGGATCATCATGGATCCTATTCCGGAAAGAACAATGATGAGGTCCTTTTAAAAATTAATACCGCTATCCAGGCAGCACATGACCACTTGAAAAAATGTAAACTGGTTTGTATCAGTCCAGGGACATCTAAGATCTACCGGTATAAACAGACTGCAGCGATGGTTGGAAACTGTCATAAGATTCCTCAGACCTCTTTTACGAATGAAAATTTGTCTTTAAAGCAATGCGAAGATGCATTTGAAAAAACCGTTGAAGCCATACGGCAATTAGCTCCTGAAGCACATGTTGTCTGGACCGTTAGCCCGGTTCGCCATATCAGGGATGGTCTCGTCGAAAATCAACGAAGCAAAGCGGCGCTGATCCTCGGCATTGAAACGGTGATCCGTCATCTTCAAGGGACCTCCTATTTCCCGGCTTATGAAATGATGATGGATGAACTCAGAGACTATAGGTTCTATGCGCGGGATCTCATCCATCCTTCACCGGTCGCGGTGGATATAATCTGGGATATGTATTGTCATACATACTTGGATACTGTCGAAATGACGTATCATCACAGCATTGAAAAAATAAAACGAGCCATGGAGCACCGCATACTGCATGATGATCCCGAGGCTGTAAAGGCTTTTGCCAGAGGTCAACTCAAACATATAGATCAAGTGTCTACCCTACTTCCTGATCTCAACTGGCAAAAAGAACGGCAGTATTTTTTTCAATTTCTTGAATTAGACTGAAGACCTGATCATTTCCAGTAATATGATTTCTTTTTCTATACTTTGATGATGTATATTGGAATCTGTTTTAAAAGAAACGTTGAATACGTATGAAAATACATGATGCTTATGCTCCCGGAAACTATGTCGCAAAAGAAAGCCGGTATGATGAAATGCAGTATCGTCGTTGTGGTCGGAGTGGTATCTTACTTCCTGCATTGTCTATAGGCCTATGGCATAATCTCGGCCATACGGATGACCTGGAAAATGGTCGGAAAATACTTCGTACTTGTTTTGATTATGGAATCACACATTTTGATTTAGCCAATAACTACGGCCCACCGTTTGGCTCGGCTGAAGAAAATTTCGGGCGTATATTCAGACAGGACTTCAAGCCCTATCGCGATGAAATGATCATCTCCACAAAAGCAGGTTGGGATATGTGGCCAGGGCCTTATGGAAATTTTGGTTCCCGAAAATATCTACTTGCCAGTCTTGATCAAAGTCTCAAACGAATGGGACTTGAGTATGTAGATATTTTTTACTCGCATCGCCCCGATCCGTACACTCCTCTTGAGGAAACGATGGGCGCCTTACATAGTGCAGTGCAACAAGGAAAGGCACTTTATGCTGGCATATCTCAATACAAATCTGAAGCAACAAGTAAGGCAGCACAAATACTTAGACAGATGGGCACACCCATGCTCATACATCAGCCACGGTATAGTATGCTGGACCGCTGGGTAGAAGAAGATGGATTGCTTGATGTACTTGAAAAAGAAGGTGTGGGTGCTATTGCATTTTCACCTTTGGAACAAGGAGTGTTGACTAACCGCTATCTCGATGGGCTACCTGAAGATAGCCGTGCCGTAAAAGATGGCCGATATCTGAAGGCGGCACAAATCACTGATGAACGTCTTGATAAAGTCAAGGCACTCCATAAACTGGCAATGGGCCGGGGCCAGAGTCTTGCGCAGATGGCTATCGCATGGTTGTTGATTGATCCAAGGGTCACCTCCGTATTAATTGGAGCTAGTAAGCCTTCCCAGATCGATGATAATGTAGCTGCGCTGAAAAATCTTCAATTTTCAGACGAAGAGAAAAAGGAAATAAGAAGGATATTAGGATAAAATTGATTCGAATCATTTTCTATCCCTTTGTCATGACAGATTCTTCTTTAATAGGGTCAAATGGAATCAGGATTGATCCTGTTTCGAAAATACTTTTCTACCCCTTCGTCTTGACAGACTCTCCCCTAAAGGTGCTAATGGAATCAGGATTGATCCTGTTTTGAAAATACTTTTCTCAACAGGTCAGTAGTGCGGCTGTTGATATCGGTTCGGATCTGAAGTTCTTTTTTAGCAACCATCCCAAACAGGCCATCTAGTGCTTTTTCAGTGACATATTGGTCGAGGCTAGGATTTACTTTTTCTACGAGGGGGATTTTATTGTAAGCATTGACAGCATCCGCCCAATATTCAATAGCATTGAACTTGTTGAGTGATGACACGACTACAGGATGAAATTCACTATAGAGCGGATCATGAGTTTTGCTATCCAGGTATTGGGTGGCGGCATTGTCCGGACCCATCAGGATATTGAGTGCATCATCAAATGTCATTTGTTTGATTGCATTGACAAAAATTGGTTTTGCTGCCGTGGCAGCATCTTCAGCTGCACGATTGAGCTTTTCAAGGATGATATTTTCTACATCGCTAAAACCCGGAATAAATTTCAATTTATCCGTAACCCTCCTTGCTTCTGCCGGTAGTAAAATTTTGTATTCACTTTTTAAATACCCATCACGTTGTGATAGCAAGGTCGCACCTTCACTAATACCAAATTCAAGTGCTTGTTTAAGCCCCTGCCCTATTTCAGCTGTGGTCGGTTCAAGCCCTGCGGAGAGTTGCTGCAGTGTATCGCACGATGGAAGACATATCGCAATAAATAGAGAAAAAAGTAAGATTCTGATGTTCATAAGATTTTGAAATTTAACCAGTAGATACGTATCACATGAGATCATACACGTAAAGGATGAAAGGCTGTAAGTCTCTTTAAAGAAGGGGTAACTGTGAAATGATAAATAGTTAACTGTTAATACACCCCTTATAGTATGTACGTGACTTTTGCACTATTGACAGGTCCGCCGAGTTCAGGTGTGATTTTGTGAACAACCACCTTGATGTTCTGCACATCAGGAAATTTTTTTCTGAGTTCGTGGGCTATCCTGTAGACGACAGTTTCAATCAATCGGACTGGTTGATCCATGATATCGGCACATATCTGATAGATGATTTCGTAATTGGCCGTCTCATGCAGGTCGTCCCGCATAGCCGCTTTTTCAATATCTGCCTCCATACTCACATCGACCAGGTAATTTCCACCGCGCACCTGTTCGTGTGTATAGTAGCCATGATGTGCAAAAAAGGACATGCCTTCAAGTTTGATTTCAGCCATTTGCAGGAGTTAGGATATAGGAGTCAGGAAATAGGAAATAGGTGTTAGGAGATAGGAAATAGTGGGCGATGTCTTTGTATGCATATACTTAAGAAGTAGCTATTCTTATCTTCAATAGGCTGCAAATAAAAGAAAGAAAATGGAATAGGAGTAAAATCATTGACTCCTCACTGCCTCCTGCCTCCTGCTTCCTGATACTGCTAACTTCTCCTTGCTAACTGCTAGTTTTCTAACCTATCTTTACCCTTCCTAATCAATAAAAGACTTATGACGTTGAAAACCAGTGTCAAAACGGACCAATATCAAGGCCACGATTATTATAATCTGGATGAATTGTTGAGTGAAGATCACTTATTAGCACGTGAAGCTGTAAGAGCCTGGGTAAAACAGGAAGTGAGCCCGATCATCGAGGATTACTCTGAGCGGGCAAAATGTCCAACACATCTCTTTAAAGGATTGGCTGAAATAGGTGCCTTTGGCCCTAGTCTGCCGGTCGAATATGGCGGCGGTGGGATGGATGAGATCGGCTATGGGGTGATCATGCAGGAGTTGGAGCGTGGAGATTCCGGCATCCGGTCAATGGCCTCCGTCCAGGGATCTCTGGTCATGTACCCTATCTACCGGTATGCCTCAGAGGAACACAAGAAAAAATACCTTCCCAAATTAGGCTCAGGTGAGTTGATTGGTTGTTTCGGTCTTACCGAGCCGGACCATGGATCAAATCCAAGCGGAATGGTCACCAAAATAGTGGATGATGGGGATGCTTATATCCTTAATGGTGCCAAGATGTGGATCACCAACAGCCCTGTGGCTGACCTGGCCGTCGTGTGGGCAAAGGACGAGGATGACAATATCCGTGGTATGGTCGTAGAAAGTGGCTGGAAGGGCTTTTCGGCCCCGGAAATCCATGGTAAATGGTCTTTGAGGGCTTCTATCACCGGGGAGCTTGTATTTGAAGATGTCAGGGTCCCCAAAACGCATGTTTTTGCTGATATCAAAGGATTGAAAGGCCCATTATCTTGTCTTTCAAAGGCAAGATATGGCATCGCGTGGGGAGCCATAGGTGCAGCTTTGGATTGTTATGATAGTGCCTTAAGATATTCTAAACAGCGCGAGCAATTTGGTCGTCCACTGGCTGGATTCCAGTTGACGCAGAAAAAGCTGGCTGAGATGATCACCGAGATCACCAAAGCTCAATTGCTGACATGGCGGTTGGGTACACTGGCCAACGCTGGAAAAGTAACCCCTGGCCAAATCTCCATGGCAAAGAGGAACAACGTACATATGGCCCTTGAAATAGCCAGAGAGGCGCGACAAATCCATGGCGGAATGGGGATCACCAATGAATATCCGATCATGCGCCACATGATGAATCTGGAGACCGTATTGACATATGAAGGCACACATGACATCCATCTGCTGATCACCGGGCAGGATATCACTGGCTTGAATGCATTTACTTAATGAATTCCTAAACCGGTTTCAAATACGTAGACAGATACACCATTGTGGTCTATTATTCCGTTGAATCTTTTGTTTGTACAAAACAATTAGAGTAATTTTTCGGTATCAGATGTTATACACGAAAACAGAAAAGGAATTTCGTCATGTTTAATAAAGTTTTACTCATCGTTTTAAGCATTTGCTGCTGTATGATACCATCGCTTCACGCGCAGGACATCATCAGGTTGCAAAATCCTTCTTTTGAGGATATGCCACGTCAGGGTTCTCCAGGTATGCCTTCCATTAAAGCCTGGCATGACTGCGGTTTGAGTAAATTTCCAGGGGAGACCCCTCCAGATATTCACCCGGTTGTCAACAGGGCATGGGAAGTTGCAACAGATGCTTATGATGGCAATACCTATCTGGGTATGGTGACCAGGGCAAATGACACGTATGAGTCATTATCTCAGGCACTGACTTCTCCTATTCAAGCAGGGGTATGTTATACCTTCTCGGCCTTTTTGATGCGCTCCGATCAATACAAGAGTGCGACCAGCAAAACAGTTGAATTGGGTACCCATGAAAAAGAAAATTTTGTACGTCCATCCGTATTCCTCATCTGGGGTGGTAACTACTTTTGTGAAAAAGCCGAATTGCTAGGTGAATCCCCTGCTGTCTCGAATGATACCTGGAAAAAATATAAATTTCTCTTTCAACCTCAACGTAACCATAAATACATCACCATTGAAGCCTTCTATAAAACACCAATACTTGAAGCATATAATGGGCATGTCCTGATAGATGCCCTTTCCGAAATTGCTCCTGTAGAGTGTCCTCTCTTGCCACAAGATCTCGTAGCGGAAGTTTCTGATCCTCCTATCAAGACAGAAACGATTACAAGCTCAACAGAAGGGAAAATTTCGAGTGGAAAAACCTCTTCAAGTGGCAAATCGGGTACCATCAAACAAGGAACCGTTTCTTCAGGTCCAAAAACCTTTACACCTGTGTTGATTGCCGAGCTTGTTCCCGGCAAAGTTTTTGTCGGTCAGAAAATCAGGCTTAACCATTTATACTTTAACACTGACTCTGTCAACTTAAGATCTGATTCGTATAAGGTCCTTGACGAACTTGCCGAGTTTTTAAAAGCATACCCCAAAACAGTAATTGAAATCGGAGGGCATACCAATACAGTTCCTCCTGAAGATTACTGTATGCACTTGTCCATCCAGCGTGCCAAATCAGTTCAGCAATATCTAATCTCCCAGGGAGTACCTGAAAAACGACTCCAATACAAAGGGTATGGCAAATCTGATCCAATTATTAAATACGATCTCTATAATAAAGAAGCGAGGTTGAAGAATCAGCGGGTGGAGATTAAGATTGTTTCGCTGTCTTGAGGCAGGTATCAGGTATCAGACACGTGAGACATGAGAGTTGAGAGTTGAGACATGAGAGTTGAGACATGAGAGTTGAGAGCTGAGGCGTGAAAGGTGAGAGAATGACAGGAGAGTGCTGAGATTACTGTTGACTGCAGACTGTTGACTCAACTATACCCCTATTTAATCTTCAGTTTTTCAATCTTGATCCCGATCGATTCGATGTCCTTCCAGAAACCAGGATAGGATTTGCTTACTATCTCAGGATCTTTAATCATCACAGGATGCAAGCATGCCAGAGGCACAAGCGACATAGCCATCCGATGATCCTCATAGGTGTCAAATTTCGCTCTGTCTTTCCATTTGGCTTTACCTACTACGATCACTGTGAGCTCTTCGCCTTCTTCTTTGACAAGGAGTTTTGTTTTTATTTTGGCCAGCTCTGTATACATGGCCAGGATGCGGTCTGATTCTTTTATGCGAAGCGTGCGCAAACCGGTGAATACTCCTTTAATCCCTAAACCTGCAACGGTAACAATGACAGTCTGAGCGATATCAGGACAACTTGAAAAATCAAATTTCAATTCTCTCAATTTTTCAGTTAAAGGAACCTTCTTTATAACAATTCCATTTTCGCTGAAGGTTGTTTCCACACCGAGTTGCGCATAGATGTCTTTCGTCACCAGGTCCCCCTGTATACTCTGCTCTATTAATCCTTCTATATTTATTTCAGCCTGATCCACTAGCGCTACCATAGAATAGAAGTAAGATGCAGATGACCAATCTCCTTCTACCGTGTATTCTTTTGCCACGTAGGCGCCATGTTCTATACGAATGGTATTGTCTGTCCATTGATGCCCAACACCAAAGTATTCCATCATCGCCAGGGTCATCTTAACATAGGATTCCGATACCAATTCTCCTGTAAGATGGATCGTGAGTCCTTTGGGCAATGTCGGAGCGATCAGCAGCAATGCTGTCAGATACTGGCTGCTAATACCTGCCTGAAGAGTGACTTCATTGATCTCCTGTCCCAATGATTTTGAAGGCAGCACTTTAAGAGGCGGAAAACCTTCTTTATTCAGATAGGTGATATCTGCCCCAAGTGATTGCAAGGCTTTTACCAGGGGACCGATAGGTCTTCGTCTCAACTGATCAGAAGCATCGATGGTTACTTCACGATCGCCCAGACAAGCTCTTGCTACCATAAAACGATAGCTGCTTCCTGCATGACCGCTGTACAATACATTATCGTCTGCAGCAAGCATTGTTGTCAATACTTTCGTATCATCACTGCTGCTGAGTTGGTGGATGTCAAATGGATCTTTACACAAAGAGCGGATGATCAGTGCTCTGTTGGAAATACTTTTTGATGGCTCCAGTACGATCGTTCCGCTCAGTTTCTGCTGAGGGACCGACAATCGATTAGCAATAGACATAGTTGATTATTGTTCCTCCCCTTTTTTCTGCTCTGCAATTCTTTTTTTTTCGGAATCATTTTCAAACGCAATGATGATATCCCTTACTAATCGGTGACGCACCACATCATCAGAAGTTAATCTGACCGTAGCTATTCCCTCAAGGTGACCCAACAGGTCAATGGCTTTCCTAAAGCCAGAGTGAACGCTCCTAGGAAGGTCAATCTGCGATAAGTCGCCCGTGACTATACATTTTGCTGAGGGGCCAAGACGGGTGAGAAACATTTTAATCTGTCCCTCCGTTGCATTTTGGGCTTCATCCAGTATGATAAAAGCATTGTCAAGTGTACGTCCGCGCATATACGCGAGAGGGGCTACTTCAATAATGCGGTTTTGCATGAAATAATTGAGCTTGTCAATTTGAATCATATCATCGAGCGCATCATATAATGGGCGCAAATACGGATCTATTTTTTCTTTGAGATCTCCCGGCAAAAACCCTAGGTTCTCTCCTGCTTCCACTGCTGGACGGGTAAGGATGATCTTTTTGACCATCGCGTTTTTAAGCGCGCGAACGGCGAGCGCCACAGCGGTATATGTTTTTCCGGTACCAGCTGGTCCAACGGCGAAAACCACATCGTTGAGATCACAGGCAGTGACCATTTTCTTCTGGTTTTTGGTCCTTGCCTTGATAGGTTTGCCGGTCCGGCCATAAAGGATCACATGTTCACCGACTTCTCCACCAATGGGTACCTCTGCAGCTTCAAAGGTGTGCGTCCCGGAAAGGAGATCTTCTACGGTCGCCATCGGAAGCGTCTTTTGATCTTTGAGAATCCGCAGCATCATTTCAAATTTATCCTTGGCGCTCTGCGTTTGTTTCTTTTTACCACTCAGTTTTACCTGATTACCCCTTGACGTAACGACGACTTCGGGGAAGGCCTTTCGGAAGAGATTGAGTTTGCTGTTGTTTTGTCCGAATAATTCAAGAAGATCAACATCCTCCACGGTTAGTGCAATCTCACTCAAAAGCTTGTCTTTAGTGTTTGTTATAGTTTGTCCGATGATATTGCTGTTTTTGATTGTGTCAAATCTAACGATTATGCCGATAGATTACCTGTGTAAGCTGTTAAATTTACAATTTATTGTAATATGTTTGACCGAACTGAGAATCAAAACGTTTTGCCAGCTATGATCAAACGAATAGTATGCATGGAACTATTGCCCGGCAAGGAAGTTCTGTTTTTGGATACCTTTGAGGCAGTAAAAAAACAGATCCGGGCGCAGGAAGGTTGCAGCGGTCTTGAATTACTAAAAAGTGCGGAGAATGGACATCTAAGTATCTGGACCATAAGCCTTTGGAATGATGAAAGTGATTTGGAACGCTACAGATGCTCAGACTTATTTATAAAAACATGGTCGACCGTCAAACCCTTGTTTTCCGGTAAAGCCCGGGCCTGGACATTGACAGCGATCGAATTATTACCATGAATGTATTTCCTTCAACACTTGGTGATCTTTATATAGGTAGTATCCATGATGGTTTGCAAAACCATATTGATTCGCATGGGGCCTCTTTAGTCTATCTTATTGCAGATGACCATACTGCAGATTTGTGTGTTCCTCTGCTTGGATCTATAGTCAGCAAAGCTCATTGTAGCATCATTCCTTCAGGGGAAGCGAATAAAAGCATCGAGAGTTGCCAGCAGATCTGGTCTCAATTGGTTAAGGCAGGGGCGGATCGATCGAGCCTGATCCTCAATGTCGGCGGAGGAATGGTCTGTGATCTGGGAGGTTTTGCTGCCTCCTGTTACCAGCGTGGAATCCGATTTGGGCACATTCCCACCTCTTTGCTAGCCATGGCTGACGCAGCCATTGGGGGGAAGACAGGCGTAAACTTTGGAGGTTTTAAAAATTATATAGGTCGCTTTGAAAAACCTTCATTTATCTGGATCGACCCGGTTTTTCTTAATACCCTACCCCCTCGCGAAATGGTGGATGGCATGGCAGAAATCGTCAAGCATGCCATTATAGGCAGCAGTGATTTATGGAATATGCTCAATAGGGTTGAGCATATTTCTGGTATAGACTGGATGAACATTCTCAAAACCAACACCACAATAAAACAACATATTACGGAGGCCGATCCTCTTGAAAAAGGAATCAGGAAAACGCTCAATTTCGGGCATACGATCGGTCACGCCCTTGAGAGCCATTTTATGAACACCGATCATCCAATGTCTCACGGACAGGCTGTGACACTTGGGATGCTGGCTGAATCTAAACTGGCTAATCTGACAGGGCTGATGGGAAATGAAGATTTTGAACGCATTATTGGCCTTATTGGGCAATTGTTGAGCCCATCCGAAGTAACTTTACCCTCCTTTGAGGAACTTCAATACTGGCTTGCTGGTGATAAGAAAAAATCAATGGGCAGGATTGGATACAGTCTGCCGGATAGAATTGGCTCCTGCGGTTGGGATATATATGTAAAGGAAAATGAGGTAGCTGACAGCCTCCATTGGTTGGGCACATATGCAAGGACGTGAAGGCAACGTTAGTAGAAGAGCAAAAAAATTTGATTGATCATTTTCGGTATGCGCAAAACAACATCATTTCAGCAATACTCTAAAAAACTCTGGGTCGGGGCTTTCGCGCTCGTTGGTCTTGGTATATTGTTCTTCTTTATTCTTTCATTTCAGGGACTACCGGATTTTAAACAACTGGAAAGTCCTGACTTTGAACTGGCGACGCAGGTAATTGATGTCAAAAGCAGGGAGATAGGAAGGTATTATACCCAAAATCGATTGCCGGTCGACTATGATCATCTCAATCCATACCTCATCGATGCACTTGTCGCTACAGAAGATGTGCGTTATTTCTCTCATTCCGGAGTGGACATTAAAGCATTGTCAAGAGTATTTCTAGGGGTCGTTACCTTCAATCGCAACAAAGGTGGAGGAAGTACGATAACGCAGCAGCTCGCCAAACTGCTATTTGATCGCCCGGATTTTACGGGCATGGGAAAGGTCAAAAAAACCTGGACCCTCATGATCACCAAATTTAAAGAGTGGATCACCGCCGTCAAGCTGGAAAAACAATATACCAAACAAGAGATCCTGGCGATGTACCTCAATAAATTCAATTTCATATATGGTGCCTATGGCATCAGTGCCGCTGCTGAAATTTATTTTGACAAAAATCAAAAAGACCTGCAAATCGAAGAAGCCGCTACCCTTATCGGCATGTTAAAAAATCCTGCTTTGTTTAATCCAGTAAGACGTCCTGATACAGTCATGCATCGACGGATGATTGTACTCAACCAGATGCGGAGACAAGGTTATATTTCGAGGGCATCCTATGATTCACTCAAGGTGCTTCCATTAGATATCACGCGGTTTAACAAACAAAGCCATGTCACAGGCCCTGCACCTTATTTCAGAGCAGAGCTGGCCACCTGGCTCAAAGAACTCTTTGATCAAAAAGAATATCGAAAACCAAATGGTGAGAAATATAATATCTACAAAGATGGATTGAAAGTATATACCACTATTGATCTGGATATGCAGGTCATGGCTGAAGAAGAGATGTGGAAGCATATGGCGAAGGTGCAACAACGGTTCAATACCGTATGGGGAACCCGGGATCAATGGACCTATAACGCCGATGAGGCCCAGAAAAAAATCAGAAAAGAATCGTTGCTCAGCATGGTTCGCCAGACAGGCAGATATATTGCCATGCGTGATGAGCGGCTTAGCGCTTTGTTGGAAAAGATCAGCGAGGCGTATGATATTTCTCTCAGTGACTGGGATATGGACAATCTCATGCAGGAATCTGAAAAAGCAGGTCGTATCGCACGGTTGGTTTCCGGAAAATCTATTACCACGAATAAAGGCAAAACATACAAGGCGGTGATCGCCAGTGAATACTGGGATGAGCTTGCTTCAGCGTGGAAATTATTTCAGAAGGACATCACCAAAGAAATGAATACGCCCGCAGAGATGATGGTGTTTGACTATGGTCCGACCGGTGAAAAAAAAGCAACAATGTCTCCATTGGATTCTATAAAATATCACAGGCGATTTATGCAGACAGGCATCCTGGCTATTGATCCAAAAACAGGAGAAGTAAAAACATGGGTAGGAGGTATCAACAACAAATATTTCCAGTACGATCATGTAGGCAGCAGTCGTCAGGTCGGGTCTACGTTTAAACCATTTATATATGCTACGGCAATAACGCTTCAGGGTATTTCACCTTGTTTCCCAGTCAGAGATCAACCATATACCATTGCTCCTGGAGATGGGAGTTTTGGATTGATCAAATCATGGACCCCACAAAATGCTGATGGAAAGTATACCAACAGAAATTATACACTTTTCGAAGGATTGAAAGATTCAAGGAACACAATCTCTGTATTCCTGATGCAACAACTGGGAAATGCAAATGTGGTCAGAGGTCTGATTCACAACATGGGGATTGATAGTTCACTGCGAAGATCAGACGGAGAGTATCGCGTACCTAATCAGCCTTCCATTTGTCTTGGTTCGGCGGATCTCAGTGTCATGGAAATGACTGGTGCGTATTGCACATTTGCCAACAATGGCGTATTTGTAAGACCCTATTTTGTTTCTTCCATCGAGGATGAGAATGGAAGAGTGATCTACCGTGCGATCAAAGAGGAGCAGGTAGCCCTACCACCGAAAGCTAATGCGGTGATGGTCGATATGCTCAAATATACTGCCTCCGGGTTTGGTGGAAATAAAAGCCAGGTTGGGGGTAAGACAGGTACGACCAATGATTATGTGGATGGATGGTTTATTGGCATTACCCCATCACTGGTCGTCGGTACGTGGGTTGGTGGAGAAGATATGTGGATCAGGTTTAATACCCTCGCGGACGGTCAGGGCAGTGTGATGGCTAAGCCCTTTTTTAAAGCCTTTTTAAACAGACTTGAAAATTCACCCGATGTAGACTACGATTCCTCCGCAAAATTTGTAACACCCGAAGGAGGACTTGATATAGAGACTGATTGTGCTAAATACAATGCTATCCGTAAGGAAAACATCTATGAGCCTTTTAACTCAGAAGAAACATTTGAAGAGGAATTTAACGAAAATGAATAATGATCTTTACGCTATAAGATCGTATGATCCAACATGGATATGACACGTAAACCTGGAAAAGTAACTATACATGAAGACGTGGTGTAAAGGATTCCTGACTATTCCGGCAGGCATTATACTCCTGCTTGCCGCTTGCGTCCCTGTAGAAGAAAAAGTCCAGGTTCCATTTGATGTCAACCCCGGGCAAGCGAAAATAAGGGAGGTGTTTGACCTTCAAAATGAACAAGATAAAGACAGCCTTATCGTCTTGTTGAGCAGTGAAGATCCTGCGCTGCGCTATGCTGCTGCACGTGCCTTTGCATCTTTCCAGGACACTTCCGCACTAGAGGCACTTCTTCCTTTGTTGCTTGACGCAGAAGGACAAGTCAGAATGATGGCTGCTATGGCTGTAGGCCAGATGGGCGTGACAAAAGCAGAAGCGCCATTGACAGCAGCCTTTGATGGAAGAGATAGTGCCAGATTGTTTGAAGCGGCGAATGGTATGATTCTAGAGTCAATGGGCAAAATCGGAAATGCGCAATTTCTTCGCGCGTTGAGTACGATATCCACATATCAATCAATTGACACTTTGCTTTTACTTGGTCAGGCAAGGGGTATCTACCGATATGCCTTGAGAGACATGATCGATCCGGAGGGTACAGCTACTATGGTAAGATACCTGGCAGATGCCTCCATTCCCAATCCTGTGCGCGTCATTGCCGCTAATTATCTTCATCGTGCCCAAGGGATTGATCTGGCCCCACATGCAGATCAGATTATTGCCAGCTGGCATGGAGAAAGTAATCCTTTCCTCCGTATGTGCCTGGCTACTGCACTCGGAAAAGTGAAGTCACCTGAACCTATGAAAGAACTTTCTATCGCCTTGCAAACGGAATCAGACTATCGGGTAAAGTGTTCAATTCTCAGAGCATTACAGAACTTTGATTACAAAGATGTCCACGTGGTGATGCTCAGCGCTACAGGTGATGAAAATCCTAATGTAGCCGAAGTAGCTGCACAATATTTTGTCCTCAAAGGACAAGAGAAAGATGTAGCAAAATATAAAGCTGCTATGAAGGACTGTAAATCATGGCAGGCGAAAACAAGAATGGCAGAAGCAGCTAATAAGTACACTACCTCGATGTTTAGTAGTGCTAAAACGGCATTACAAAACGAAATACAGACTTCTTTAAAGAATGCGAGTGACCCATATGAAAGAGCTGCATGGCTGAAAGCATGGGGCAGTGAACTACGTAACTTCGAATCTATTCCGAAATATACGCAGGCCGATCAGCCAGCTCCTGTGCGCACGCAAGCGGTGACCACATTGATTGATGCTTGTAAGGATAAAAACTTTGATGCCTATTTTGCCGGCGAAGGATATCTGATCAAAGCACAGATTGGCGGGTACCTTACGACTGCGATGAAATCAGGTGATGCCGGTATCATTGCGCTCATAGCAGGAGCTATAACGGATCCTGAGACGGGCATGAAAGAAGTCCTCAAAGATCGTCGCACTGAATTAAATAAAGCTCTGGCCGGACTAAAGCTGCCGGATGAAATGGAGACATATCTTGAAGTATCCAAAGCCTTGAAGGAATATGGCATGGAGGCTCCGGTCATTCCTGATGATCAGAAAAAAATAAAATCTATAGACTGGAAATTAATTGACCAACTCAAACCCGGAAGTACGGTGGTGATCACTACCACTAAAGGAGACATTACCTTCAACTTCTTTCCTGGCCGAGCACCTGCTTCAGTGTCGAGCTTTATACAACTTACAAGTGAAGGATACTACAATGGAAAAATATTTCATAGGGTGGTACCAAACTTTGTGATCCAGTCAGGTTGTCCTCGCGGTGATGGTTTTGGTGGTCTTGACTTTACATTGCGTTCTGAATTGGCGGGAGCCTATTATGATGACGAAGGATATGTAGGGATGGCTTCGGCTGGACTTCATACCGAAGGACCTCAGTTTTTTATTACCCATTCTCCTGCACCGCATCTTGACGGTCGTTATACCATCATCGGAAAAGTTACTTCAGGTATGGATGTCGTCCATAGCATTGAAATCGGAGACGCTATCAAGCAAATCAACATACGTTACTAACTATATGATACTATCTACTCCTTTAGAATCACGGCACATCGATCTGGGTGCCAAAATGACTGAATTTGCCGGATACAATATGCCGGTGGTCTATTCCAGCATCCAGGACGAACATCATGCTGTGCGCAAGAGCGTAGGCGTTTTTGATGTTTCGCATATGGGTGAATTTATCGTCAAAGGCAGACAGGCGTTGGATCTTGTGCAGCGCATCAGCTCCAACGATGCTTCAGCATTGGCTATTGGTCAGGCACAGTATTCATGTCTTCCGAATGAAACAGGCGGCATCGTTGATGATATGCTGGTCTATCGTCTTCCGCAGGATATGTGTGCTGAAGGCGAGCAGGCTTTTATGCTGGTGGTCAATGCGTCCAATATTCATAAAGACTGGGATCATATACAGCAATATGCTTCTGCCTTTGATACGCGTATCATTGATATCTCTGACAAAACAGGATTGCTGGCGGTACAAGGACCGATGGCAAAAGAACTTCTCCAACCATTGACGGAGGTGGCGCTTGATGATATTCCATATTATCATTTTGCCAAAGGAAAAATTGCCGGTATAGACAATGTCATCATCTCCGCTACAGGCTATACCGGCTCAGGTGGTTTTGAATTGTATGTAGAAAGCAAAGATCTGGTTGCATTATGGGATACTATTATGGCGCTTGACAGTCCGGCAAAACCAGTTCCTGCAGGACTAGGTGCACGTGATACGTTGAGACTTGAAATGGGCTATTGCCTGTATGGCAATGACATTGATGATACTACGTCTGTGCTGGAAGCCGGCTTAGGCTGGATCACCAAGCTCAACAAAAAAAGTGAGTTTCCATCACAGGCTCTTTTTGCAAAGCAGAAAAAAACAGGTATTGCAAAAAAACTGGTAGGCTTTGTCGTGGATGATCGTCGTGTACCGAGACATGGTTATCCGGTATGTGATGAAGCTGGAAATGAAATTGGTGTTGTCACAAGCGGGACCTCCTCTCCTACCCTGCAGATCCCACTTGGGATGGCTTATATACCCGCAGCATTAGCCTCTCCAGGTTCGACATTTAATGTAAAGGCTGGGACTAAAATGCTGAGTGCCAAAGTTGTTCCATTACCGTTTATACAAGTATGAAAATATATCCCTTTGAAGCCATCTACCCTAATGACGATCTGATCGCCTCATCGGATTCCTTTTTTGGAACCGTCAGAGTTGATTATAGTGAGTATTTTAAAAATGGATTTTTTCGGCATGCACGAGAGCATGCTTACTACATCATGGAGATTAAGATGGAGGGCAAGGTGCATTCCGGTCTTGTCGTGTGTCTCAACATCGAAGATTATACCAAAGGTAAAATCGTAAAACATGAACAGACAATAGCCAGTAGTGAACAATCTATGTTGAAAATTATTCTTCAACGAGGTGCGATGGTCAAGCCTGTATTACTGTGTCATCCTGTCATCAAAGAGATCACCAAAGAGATAGAAAAACAAAAAAAGAAAAGAGAACCTTTTCTGCAGTTTACAATCTCTGCCGGCCCCAAGCAATATTCGCTCTACCAAATACCGGAAGCGGAAGGTGCTGAACTCGCGAAACTTTACAAAAGCCTGGTGCCAAAACTCTATATCGCCGATGGCCATCATCGCTGCAGTACGGCAGAAAAACTAAACAAACTACAAGGGGATAAAAAGGATCATGATTATTCGCTCATTCTGTCAGCATTGTTTCCTTTTGATCAGTTGGATATACTTGATTACAACAAAGTAGTCCAGCTACCTTACCATTTAAAGCTGACACGCTTTATGGCAGAGATCAGTCGATATTGTGATATTGAATTGTTAGAGAAACCTGATAAGCCTGACCGCAAGCATGACCTGACGATGTGTATTCAGGACGAATGGTATCTGCTGCGTTGGAAACCGGAGATCCTGAAAAAATATAAGAAGACAGCTGCGATGCTCGATGCGGATATCCTAGACATAGAAATACTTGAAGGGTTGCTTGGGATCGCCGATGTTCGGACAGACAATAGAGTACAGCATATCTCAGGCAACCTTGGTCCAGGAAAAGTTGAAGAGAAAGTCAGGGCATCGGATCATTTGGTTGGGTTCTGTATCTATCCGGTACAATTTGATGAATTAGTCAAAGTCTCTGATACCGACGGAACACTTCCGCCCAAGAGCACCTGGTTTGAACCGCGGATGATCAATGGATTGGTGGTAAAATCATATTGATGAGTTTGCGGTATCTCACAGCCGATTGGGTATACCCGGTTTCTTCACCACGCATTCATCGTGGAGTCGTCGTGATGGATGGTGATCGTGTCATCGAAGTGACCACACAACAAAAAGTAATTGCCGAGCAGCAGGAATATCATCCGGGTATTATCATACCCGGATTTATCAATACGCATTGCCACCTTGAACTATCCCATCTCAAAAGCAAAGCTCCAACTGGCACCGGATTACTTCCTTTTCTAAATCATGTTGTAAAATTTCGGGACACAGATCCAACCGTGATTGATCAGGCGATCAAAGATGCCGATGCTTATATGTGGGAAAAAGGTATACAGGCAGTTGGAGATATCTGTAATAAAACGGATACCTTTCAGGTCAAGCCAGAAAGCAAAATTCAGTATTACAATTTTGTAGAGATGTTTGACTTCCAGCAGGGAGGGAAGACCGATGCCATGATCCGTGGATATCTAGACGTCTATCAGCAATCTCCAGGCATGAAATCTGCAGTGCCTCATGCGCCATATTCTGTTTCGTCTCATTTGTTTGAGCGTATCAATCAGCTAAACAGTGCTGACGTAACGGTGAGTATCCACAATCAGGAAACGCCTGATGAAGAGGATTTCTTCAGAAATGGAAAAGGTGGTTTTTTTGATTTCTATAAAAATTTTGGTTTTGACCTGAGTCATTTTCAACCAACCGGCTCGTCATCGATCTACTATGCCCTGAAGCATATGGACAGCGCGCAGCGCACTTTATTTGTTCACAATACCCTTACCACACCGGCAGATATTTTTGCAGCGCAGCGCTGGAATGACCGTGTGTATTGGGCCACATGCCCTAATGCTAATCTCTATATAGAAAACCGGCTACCCAACTATCAATACTTTATTGATGCCGGAGCGCGCATGACGATCGGGACAGATAGCCTCACGTCCAATTGGCAACTTTCTATTCTTGAAGAGATGAAGACGATAGCGCGCTATCAATCGTATGTCCCTTTTGAAACGTTGCTCCACTGGGCGACATTAAATGGAGCCATGGCGCTGGGTATGGAAGACAAACTAGGATCGATCGATAAAGGTAAAGCTCCAGGGTTGCTGGTACTTGACTTTGAGCCGGATCGCGAAACATTGTCTGATTCGAAAGTGAATGTGAGGAGACTTGTTTGATTTGAAGTGAAAAACGAAGAGCGAAGAGCGATCACTAAAACTTAACATTTGTTTTAAAAAAAAACAAATGTTATTGGCAGCTTTTGGCTGCCAATTCAATATCTAACAATCAACAGGTTAATAAAAATTCATGAAGAGAAGCCTATGACTTCAGGAAAAGTTATCCTTTATTTTTTAACAACCTTATAACCATACACCTCCTGCCCTATCTTAATTTTCAGCAGATATATACCTGAGGGCAAGGCAGAAAAATCAACTGATACCTGATGTGACTGTTGTACTGGAACGATTGATTGTATCTGCCCGAGCGTATTGTAGATTTCAACCGATGATACATTAATGCTTAAATCCTTAAAGTCGATGACGAGCTCCTCTTCCACCGGATTGGGATAAATCCTTATCGTAGATTCCTTATATTCATCATGCACAGCAGTTGTCCCCTCGATGGTGACGTCCACTGTATCACTCGTTGTGACAGCACCATCATCATCCGTAGCTTTTACCACAATGGTATATTCCCCTTCAGCAGGGAATGTCCAGTTGTACGCAACTGGCACAGTATCAAACGTTGCGGTTTCTACTCCGTTAATGAAAAGGATAGCTTGTGACACAGCGCCGTCTATGTCGGATGCTTCAAACGTAACAGCTACCCCGGATATGTCCATTGTGAAAACACTTTCAGTGAGGGGATGTGTAATCAATACCGTTGGTGGCTGGTTGACCATTTCTCCGTGAATAGTAAAACGGAAATAACCCTCAGGCGCTACCATCGGCCTGACTTGTTCTTTGCCATTGTTGGCTGTTGCATGTATATAGTATTGAATCTCCGAACCCGCCAGTTGAGGAGGAATCAATGCTCCCCAGCTATTGGCTGCACTATCCACGAGGACCATTGGTACTTGTGTGTAAGTAGAATCAGGTGTCAGTCTGTAATACACATTTGCACTTGCGATGCCGTCGCGATGTTTGATGTAGGCCACCACTGGATACTCCAGCGATGCATCATCAGCGTCACGCAAACGAGGATGAGCTATCAGAAGGGGATCATCATCGCCTATAGTCTTGGTGATGCAATGAATAGCGCCTAGTGAACCGATGATCGAATTGCAATTGATACCTACAATATTATATCCTGGGAGATTTTCCCGGTATATTCGAAGCGCAGTTGTATCGTAGCGCTCTTCATAAGTAGGTACAAGGACAGTTTTATTCACAAACACCGAATTGGTGTATGTGCGGTACTGTCCACCTGTATTGGGATATCTGCCGCTTGCATCTGGTGGCATGGGAAGTCGGACGATGTTGTATTTGTTGCCAAATGCGGTGTTAAACTCTTCTGTGAGATAATTGATATTCGATTCGATCTGTGGCCCATCGGCTGTCCCTTCGGGATACTGTCCGAAGAAGATGGTTTCTTCATCGATGATACGCATGTGCATATCGAGATGATGGATGCCATCAAAAGGTAGCGTTGGAAATTTGATGTATTGTTTTACACCAAGGAACAGATTAGCGATCGAATCGATCTGGTCTTCTGATTTCTCAGGATTTTCTTCCAGGACCAGCATTGAGGAGAATACAGTACCCATACCATCGGGCAGATGATTGCCACCGGTATGTACCCAGTTGTATGGAAATGTTGTGGCTTCGTAGATAGGCAGATCGAGATGCTGAGCTACTCCTCTAGGGGACGCATCATCGTTCTGGCGGGGTCTATTATATATCCAGTCTACGAGCCAGAGGCTGTCTACATCATTTTTATAGACTGTCCAAGGGCCGTAATCCCGCACCCAGATACTATTGAAAGGTGTATTGACAAACTCGACGGAATCTAATGGGATGCCCGCGCTAGTGAGCTGTGTCGAAACTGCACCAGGCGTGGTGGTGATGATGAGGACTTTGCATTCTTTCACGGCGTGTCGTACGATTTCTTTGAGGATAGTAGCTTGGCCTGACCAGGTGATGATAAGGGCCTGGATTTCTTCCCATTCGGCCATGGTACGGACTTGCCCTGGTGGTGGGATCGGGATGCTGCGGATGGTGGAATTATGTTTGTCGAGCAGATAGTCGGCCATAATTCGCTCTTCGGCAGGGGTCATGAGATGGGGAGCCATTTTCTGTTGCCCAAATAGCGGAAATATGACAAAAGGTATTAAACTTAGCGTAAGTATGCATCCAAATATTCTCATATGACGAAATCAATCAGCTAGTTTGACAGAAAGGGGAAGATAAAAATAATTGAGTAGTCAAAATGAAAATTCGATCAATTCTATTTGTCGACGACTATCTTCCCATGTGCCAAATGAAGCCCGCTCTTATTTAGTATCTGCCAAAAGAGCACCCCATGAGCTGCACCTTCAAGACTAACTGATTGTGTGCCAGGTTGAACGATTTGTCTTATCAGCAATTTACCTGTTAGGTCATATAATTCTAAAACAGCAGGATTCACTATGCCATCCATTAGCTCAAAAAAGATATAATCAGATGTGGGATTTGGATACGTCTTGACCTTGTATGATCGATCCTGGATTTGCTGTGATATGGATAATGTTGTACACACGGTATCAATACATCCGTCCTTTGATATCTTAAGCAACCATCCATACGATCGATAGACATCATTTTCATCAAAATCTTTCGCCCATCCAACAGCATAAATGGAACCGGATGGAGCTTCAGTCAATCCGCTAAGATAACTGCGGGATCCAAGCTCTGGATTGTAAAAGGCGTATCAATAAATGACCATTCCGGGGTGCCATCAGGCAAGCGTTTTATAACTCTGCCAGACTCCTGATAGCAGTTAGTTGGATGCTCCTCACTGAAACACGTCGTATTACCTGCTGCTATCCAACTATTCGAATGACTTGGCTCTAACGCTCCTATACAATGATTAAATGCATATGGGCCAAACTCATTGTAGGAAATAAGACTCATGACACTATCTCGACGCACAAAAACAGGTAAAATCATTTCAACCTCAAACCCAAGCTCTTCTATAAAAACATTCTTTTCAAAAATTGTAAAGTATACCCATTCTTGGTGGACAGGATCATACTGCATTGAGGTAATACCCTTTTCAGGTATTTCGCTTTCAGTCGATGTCCATTCCCAAAGTATTTTACCTACAGAATCTATTGCGACCGCCCAGGATCTATTGCGACCGCCTAGGATCTATCGGAATTCGTAAGATGATTAACCTGGTACTGTGATCAGCTAATAACGAAGTAATTCGAATTGACAGTGCAAATCGTTCTTGAATTTTCTTCATAAACTGGGTGGCCATATTCAAACATCCACCTTTTTTCTCAGGTCAAGTCTGTCTTCAAGACAAAACCATTTGTATAATATAAGGGTGGCTTTGATGTCCATCCTGTGATAAGATATCCATCACCAACCTCAATAATATCTCGCGGACTTGTTATACTTCCTGAATCCTGCGGATACTCTCGGAGAGATTCGATGTCCCCTAAAGGATCGATAATTGCTAAACCAAAAGATGGTCTATTGAAATAACCGAATGGAAATGCAACATAATGCATTGCCGACAAAGAAAAACCTGATTCATTGGCAACCGTAATAGAGGAAGAATCATCTTTAATTTCTGTCCACCAATTTAACTGGCCCATGCTATCAACCGATGCCACAAAGCCTGACTGATAATCGGTAAGGGTTTTTCTGTAAAATCCATTTATACAAATACTTGAATCATCAGATTCTATTGATAAAAACCTTATAGACACACCAGTGTCAAACGTAGTATTGTATCCAGGTTGGCCAGACGCCGATTGAAGTGAAATGATCGTTAGCAGCACAGCTATTGTCTGGCGAAATATAATGTCAGGCAGGAATATCCCCCACCTGATAT
This sequence comes from Chitinophagales bacterium, assembly GCA_038203965.1. GTDB lineage: Bacteria > Bacteroidota > Bacteroidia > Chitinophagales > Saprospiraceae > Opimibacter. The sequence continues at coordinate 35,794 of JBBRDL010000004.1, forward strand.
GTATTGAATTTGCATTTAAAATGTTCATGCTTGAACTTAATTGAGTATCACTATTCTTCCAGACTTTAAAATAATTCCGTCGGCTGAAATCCTGTTTACATAACTTCCCAGTAGTTCTGATGGTAGGTTTATAGAATTTTAAGATCCGATAATACTAGTGGACAATATTTTATTCCCCGTAAGGGTCAGAAAATCAATTGTATGGACCTCTTTCCAGCCCTGACAAATTATTGCTTCGCAGAAGGGGATGTTAAAATAAGGCATTTACTCCACTTTCACTACTCTACTTACTCTATTGGTGGTGGCATCAATGGCTTGTAGGACATAATAACTAGTAGGCAATTTCTCCAAATCATTAAGTTGACCAATCCCTTGTGCGACTATTCGGCCGGTCTGATCATAAAGGACCAATTGGCTCAATTCATTGCCATCCGAAATACTTATAAAATCTGTGAATGGATTGGGGTAAACAACCTGATGAGCATCAACAACCACTTCCGAGTTACTAAGGAGATGATTAACAAGAAAACTATTATTAAGCATAATACTATCGAGGTGATGATTAGCATGATGTACATATACTCTTCGGTTAAAGTACATTCCATATTGATAGGTCCAGAGTTGGAACCTTATCGTATCTGATGCATTTGGCTCAATTTTTCGCTCATCGAAACTACGGACATATATTCCATCATCACAAAAATGGGCGGGAATTTCTTCATGATGCATGGTAAAATTTTGAATGATATCGCCAGAATGATTGCTCACTACCGCTTTTAAATAAATAGAAATAAAGTGATCATGCGGCGAAGGGGCGGACACTGAATCTATCCATATTGTATCCAAGGCTAAGTCCAGGTACTGTATAGGTGTCGGGGTAGTGTACAGATAACACATTCTGTAATTGGCCCCATAATTTGCCACATCATCCGTTGACCAGGCATACACTCGCTCCGGATAGTACTGAAATGTAAATTCCTTGTCCAGTTCCGGCACATTTAAAAGGTTTATGTCAACAAAAGAAAAAGTACTATCCAATTGCAAGATCATCTCCTCTCCGGCCAACTTACCCTTGACAAACAAATTGTTTTTGTTAGATTGAATTTCATCGACCTGGTCAAAATACAAGGACATATCAATACTTGTTTGTTCTTCGATATACACATTGAATGTCGCAAGGGACAAAGGATTTGATAGATCCATTCCCAATAAAAAGGAATCAAGCACAAGTTCATCATTGATTTGAAAAGGAAGGAACGAAAGATCAGCCCAAATTCCAATAACGTCCAACCGGTCATTTAACAATACAGGGTATGAGGTATTTGACAGAACTAAAATTGATTTCTCGAATTCAATGACCGAATAGATATCAGGGATCACGAGACTATCCTCTTCCACAGCGTTGTCCAGATTGATTGAATATAGTGTATCTGATTGCCTGTAAACAAGACGATGTGAAGAATAAAGAAATGCCCCTCCGGTGACATCCCGTGATTCAGAGGACATGTATTTACTCAGAATCTTATTCGTGGTATCCGGTGTCCACACATAAGCCCGAAACGAATCCACACCTGCATCCCAGGCTCCTTCTACAGCCCAAATCAAAACCGAATCATGGCCAATCCAATGATACCCGGAAGAAAATCCTTCCGCCCCAAACCCATTCTCCGTAAGTTCATTTCCATACTTATCGATATGATGGACTCCGATCCCACCGCAATTATTATCATTATCAAAAGAAAATGTTGATGTATCTGAAAGCTCCACCGGATATTCAATGGAATTGGATTTGAAAGGGTAGGTCCTTTCATAAATCACTTGTGCAACAAGTGGTGTCGAGAGAAAAAACAAGAGAATTTTGGCAATGGAGTATTTGATCATGACTTTGTTGGTTTTGAATCACTCGTATAAACAACTTAAGATACCAAGAACTTAGAAAATACTAAATGAAATCAAGCTTCTTGCTTATCAGGCGACAAAAACTTGATATTCCGAACCAGCCCTGCGTACTTTGATCTTTTCACTGCCGACTTCTCAAATACCCGTTCAAAAGTTTCTTCCGTCAATTCTATCCAATCACGATTTGTCATTTGCTGCAGTTCCCTATTCATCTCAAAGGCAGGTTCTGTGTGCGGTGTGGAGAATCGATTCCACGGACACACCTCCTGGCATATATCACAACCATAGATCCAGTTTTCCATCTTTCCCTTAAATGCATCGGGGATCGCTGATTTCAATTCGATGGTCAGATAAGAAATACATTTACTCCCATCCAAAATATATCCTTCTGGAGAAATAGCTTCTGTAGGGCATGCATCAATACATTTTGTACAAGTGCCGCAATGATCACGCATCGGGTGATCATATTCGAGTTCAACATCCAGAATGATTTCTGCAAGAAAAAAATAACTACCCTTCTTTGGATGAATCAACAATGTATTTTTTCCGATCCATCCTTGGCCGCTTCGCTTAGCCCAGTCGCGCTCCATCACCGGAGCAGAATCGACAAATACTCTTGCATTGAAATCACCTATTTCCTTTTTTAGTTCGGCGACCAATGCTTTCAATTTTCGTCGGACGACTTTGTGGTAGTCCTCGCCGTAGGCATAGCGGGAGATTTTGAAGTTCTCTTCTTCGGGCGGCATCGCCGCATCCGAAGGAGCCTTCGCTTCGGTGAGTGGGAAATCGTGAGGCGTGAGACGTGAGGCGTCAGGCGTCAATGGTGAGTTGTGAAGGTTGCCTGTAATGAGCGAAGCCGAAGTATTCGCTTCGCTACGATCTGGGATCTTCTTAGCCTCATTTTCATTGAAAGTCCCCTTTAGGGGATTCAGGGGCAAAGAGGGAAAATAATTATACAACAGACTAATCACACTCTTCGCCCCCGGCACCAGCTTGGTGGGATCAACCCTCATGTCAAAATGATTGGTCATGTAGGCCATCTCGCCGTGATAGTCCTTTTTGAGCCACTGCTCTAATCGGCCCGCTTCTTCATCCATATGCTCAGCCCTGGCAATACCGGCACCCATGAAACCATGACGGAGGGCTGATTCCTTTATGAGGCGGGCATAATCGTGGGCTTTAGAGTTCATGGATAGGATGCTTAGAGGCAACTGAAGATAAAGGTAGGTTGCAATATTCAGGGGACCGTAAATGAGTCCTGGCCGCCAATGTAAAAGAATTAGCTCTTTTCATATTTTACTTGCATTTACCTTCGGTTTACACTATTTTTACATTAATGATAAGGGAAAAATATATACATACTGTTTCTCAGTTAGTTATATATTTAAATATGGTCATTCGTTTTATGAATGTAAAGTTTTAGCTCTTTTGGAAAGAATGCTCTTCATATTACTAGTACTCCTCCTGCCCTTGAAGGGATGGAGCGGAGCATTTCCAATCGCATTCAGTAAAGGCTTTATAATCACAGAAGCTGTTATAGAAGGGCAGACAGTCCTCGTGATTCTCGATACTGGTGCTCCTGGCCTGGTCCTAAATCAAAAATACTACGAAGCTGATCCGGCATCCGGAATTCAATGTTTAGGGATCAATGGAAGTTTTGAAGTCAAAACACACCAGATCGGTGAATGGAACTGGCTTGGTGTCACCCATAAAAAATCCAAAGCCCTTGTATCTGATCTGTCTTTCCTCGAAAGATCGCTCAATAAAAGAATTCATGCGCTGATCGGTTTGTCAGTGCTCAACGACTTTTTTGTCTCTATTGATTTTGAACAGGAGACGATCAGTGTTAAGAATGAAATGCCAGTTGACCTGAAAGGCTCTTTCGCAAGGTTTCAGTATGTAGATCATGTACCTGTTATCACATGCAAAGTAAATGGAGAAAAGAAAATTCTTGGTCTTGATTCAGGTTCTGCAGGAAATTATCTCTTTGATTATGACCGAGCTACGGACTCGGAATTGTTAGCAGACGCATCTCCGATACTTGTGGTCGGGACAGACAACACAGAAGATATAAAACACCAAATCACGATGGAACTTGAAGTGATGGATTGTCAAATCAATCTTACATCAACCTTCATCGTTGATCTCCGGGACAAAGGTAATTTCCAACATGCCGGTTTTGATGGCATCCTCGGACATTCGTTTCTTTCTAATTACAATGTCACGATTCATCCCGGCAAACAAAAGATCTGGCTTACTAATAGAGTTGAAGAAGGATCATTTGTGATATCAGTCATGCCTTGAGATGGGGCGGTTGCTGAGCTGTCGCACATGGATGAGGAGGGCAAGTCGAAGCATGATTTAGTGATCGCCCAAATTTCGCCCAGAAATAACCTCATCGACTGGACCATTATGACTCCCCTCTCTCCAGTAAAAAAACTGTTTCCAATATCTATACTTCAACAAGAGAGGGAGCGGGGGTGAGTTATCCGTAGATTTCCATCATCATGCAATTATTTCGCACGGAGCGCACGGAGAAATTATCAGAATTAAGTTTTTGCTTCGTTATTCTCTCTGCCCAATGACCTACGCCCAATGCATATTTACTATTCCACTATCTGCAATTTCGCAAAGCGAAGCATAATCCTCCGCTCCTGATCATCAGTGTCTTCAAAGTGAATAGTAGCTACCCGATTTTCACGAGCACCATCGATAGCGATGATCTTACCGCGACCAAACTGAAGATGTAACACTTCCATACCTTCCGCCATCTGGTCTGAAGGGCTGGGTTTGAAATCAGAAGGGCTGACACGTGGCTCATAATCCTTTTTGCGGTTTGGACGATCAGCCAGTAATCTTGGCTCGGGGAGATTAGGTCTCGCCTTGCGCTCTACCGTGGTTTCAAAATGTATCTCATCGATTTCTTCGAGGAAACGGCTTGCATCATTGTATCTGAATTGTCCAAATTGATATCGACTTGTTGCATACGATAACGCCAGAAACATTTTGGCCCTGGTGATGGAAACATAAAACAACCTCCGTTCTTCATCCAATTGGTCAGGTGAGCCCATAGACATGTAGGAAGGAAATAAATTTTCTTCAAGGCCTACGACAAAAACCGCTTTCCACTCAAGTCCCTTCGCCGTGTGGGTGGTCATCAGACTGATGTAGTTTGGTTCTTCATCTGTCTTTTCATCTGAGTCTGTCAGCAGGGCGATATTGGCCAGGTACGCAGGTAGACTGCGATCGATGGTAGCTTCATCAGCGTTGTCATTTTCCACAAATTCCTTTATACCATCCAATAAAGCATTCGCATTTTCGAGGCGACTGATTCCTTCGATACTCGGATCTTGTCTTAACTCTTCGTAGATACCACTTTCACGTGCCACTTTCAATGCCACATCATAAGCATTGCCTTCGAGCGCGGCACGTTGGAAAGATTGCATCATCATGACAAAACCCTGAAGTTTGCCTTTGACAGGATAGGCGCCGGAAGTCAGAACAGCCCACATCGAAATGCTCTGCGCGACTGCCATTTCAGCAATCTGGTCCGTGGTGGTTTTCCCTATGCCGCGCTTTGGTGTATTGATGATCCGTTTGAATGCTTCGTCATCGCGTTCATTGACCGTAAGCCGCAGGTATCCAAGGATATCTTTTACTTCTTTGCGCTGATAAAAAGAAAGTCCGCCAAATATTTTATATGACAGGTTCTGTTTTCGCAGATGCTCTTCAAAGATCCTTGATTGCGCATTGGTGCGATACAGGATGGCGATGTCTTTATTTTCAAGATGCAACCTGTTTTTATATTCGATGATCGTGCTGGCGACGAGTCGACCTTCTTCCACATCACTCACCGCTTTGATCATCTTGATCTTATGGCCTGATCCTAGCTGGGTCCAGATTTCTTTTGGTATCTGTTTACTATTATTTTGGATGACCATGTTGGCCGCCTGTACGATATGTTCTGTGGAGCGATAATTTTGTTCCAGCTTGTAGGTGATTAACTCAGGAAAATCATTTTCAAATTTGAGAATGTTTTCAATGGTGGCACCGCGAAACGAATAGATACTTTGCGCATCATCACCGACGATACAGATATTGTGCGGGCTACCGGGGTAAAGGGTAAGTAATTTGATGATGGCGTATTGCAGGTAGTTGGTATCCTGAAACTCATCGACCAGTACATATTGGAAAATTCGCTGGTATTTGTGTCTTACTTCTTCTCTGTTTTCTTGCAGTAAGCGATACATCTGAAGCAAGAGGTCATCAAAATCCATGGCACCGGCTTGCTTGCATCGCTTATAATAGCGCTCATAGATTTCAAATATCTGTGGCCGCTTATTCATGCGGTCATAGAGAACCAGGTCTTCGTTTTTGGCGTAGAGTTCCGGGGTGATTAGGTTTGATTTGGCGGAAGAAATTCTGGCAAGGACCCCGCTCGGATTATATTGTTTGGTATCCAGCCTCATCTCTTTAATGATATCCGTGACGAGGCTCTTGGAATCATCGCGGTCATAGATGGTAAAAGCAGGTGGAAAATCAATCTTGGTCGCTTCTACTCGTAGGATCCTGGCGAAAATGGAGTGAAAGGTTCCGGCCCAGACCCTATCCCCCTTGGAGCCCACGACATGGGCGATACGCTCTTTCATTTCCCTTGCCGCTTTATTGGTAAACGTCAGGGCCAGAATATGTTGCGGCGTCACGCCTTGTTCGATCAGGTAGGCTATACGGTAGGTCAATACACGTGTTTTACCGGAACCGGGGCCGGCGATGACCATTACCGGGCCATTGGTATGGGTTACGGCAAGGCGTTGTACATCGTTGAGGGATTGGAGGTAGCTCATATAAACAGCGCAAAAATAGAAGATATGCTCATCCTGTAGGGAAAGAAAAATGTGTCGGAATGGAATTATGTATTTTTGGCGGCTTCATGGCCAGTTTGGACATCATACTACCTGCATACAATCCGCTTCCCGGTTGGGAAGAGATTGTCATCGGCCGTTTTCAATCGCTGGCGAAAGCTTTGCCTGACCTCAAGATAAGGCTTTTTGTCGTCAATGACGGGTCACAACATATCAATGAACCAGCATCTATGCAGTTACTTAAAGATAGTATACCTGATTTTCAATGGATTAGTTATCCGCAAAACCGTGGAAAAGGATACGCCTTAAGACAGGGAGTATTACAATCGACCAGTGATCACATCATCTATACGGATATTGACTGGCCGTATACAGAGGAAAGCATGATTGGGGTCATCAACACATTGACTTCATCTGCAGATGCGGTGATCGGCAAGCGAAATGAAAACTACTATTCCCAACTCCCACCTGCCCGAAGAAGAATTTCTAAATTGCTACGCAGTTTCAATGCAAAACTACTACGCTTAAAAGTCGATGATACCCAAGCAGGACTGAAAGGGTTCAGAAAAAACCTGAAGGATACTTTTTTATCGACTACCATTGACCGGTATCTGTTTGATCTTGAATTTATCTATCTGATATCAGCTAAAAAAGAAATCAAGGCCATAGGCTATCCAATAGCACTGCGCCCCGGAATTACTTTTTCAAAAATGAATAAAACGATCTTATTCCAGGAGGCAAGGAATTTTTTGAAGATATGGATGAAGGGGTGAAAGGGCAAGGAGCAAGGGACAAGGGACAGATAGAGCACTCTTCCGCTCGTCAAAAGGCATGCAGGATATTACATTCAAGCCTGAGAATTTGAACGAGCCATCAATAGGATTAAGAAAAATGACTTTTGAAGAATTTCAATTATCCATCAAGGAGGATCATGCGCCTAGTGGAATTGATCTATTGCTCTTGGCACTTTGGTATGATGCCAAAGGGGATTGGGAGAAGAGTCATGCTATTGTACAGGATATGGACACAAAGTATGCTTCAATGATCCATGCCTATCTACATCGCAAAGAAGGGGATATTGGAAATGCATATTATTGGTACCAGCAGGCAGGGATGAAGCAAACTAATTATTCGATTGAAGATGAATGGAATTCATTGGTTTCCATATTCATATCCTAAATCCGTCTGCGTCAATGAATCACACTAATTTTTTTTGTAGTATACACCCCTTCAACATTCATGAGATGAAGAAAGTAAATGCCGGGTACATAATCCTCCAATTCAATTTGAGTCGTATTCTCAGTCAGTTCAATTCTTTCAACCAACTCACCTCTTCCATTTACTATTACTCCTTGATATGCTGTCATAGTAACATCGTCAATATGAATAGTCACAAATTTATCAGCTGGGTTGGGAGAAATACTCCACGCTGAAGACCCTACTTCAGTCACTCCTGTCAGAAATGCATCTGCGTCTACACACAATCTATTGTTGATCTGGTCCGTTTCGGGAAGACTGTCTGCAGGAAAAACAGATAGACAAAACTTTGTGGGTGTCTGGCTAACACACCATACTGAAAAATCGTCGAGTTCCAAATCTATCTGCAATCCAGGAAATAAATTCAGAGAGTCGAAAGCCCATCGGTGAGACTCTCCCTGACAGAAAAAACATCCTGAACCTGCACTGTAAAGGACCGTCAACGTCTGTATTGTATCCTGACCAGTATTAGATAGTGTGACAACGACATTTTTATATGGAATATTAAAACCCCAGGGATGTGCAAAAGGCTCGAAACTGTAGATGATTGGTTCCTCTAAACGAATAGCTTCAATGGCAATATCTTTCTTTATATCAAAGTTGAATTGACCGGCATTCGTGGAATGCAAAAAAACGGAAGACCCTGTTGCACTAATATAATTACCACTCAATGTCATAATTTCATTCACGACGACCATACTCATAAGTTGAAAATCATTATGGATAAGAAATGTGTCATGTGGTTGCAAAAGGTAATCCAATTGAATAATATCCCCGTTTTTCTGACCGACCCATATCCAGTCTGCTGAGGTGGAGATTAGATTTACATTTATAAAATTCTGTGAATTGGAAATCAAGTCAAAGGTACTGTCTAGCGTGACTAGTGCGTTTGAAGTAGAAACAATAATCAATGAATCGCCGGATACAGAAAGCATACGAATATCGTCATCAAGTTTTGCTAAATTAAATACATCAAATTGCTCAGTCAGGTGAAATAAGTCTTCTCCTAGCTTAGCATAATATCCGATTGGTGCGGCGATGACCGTATCGTAGACTACATACAGAAGGTTTTCAGCAACTTCATTACCATCCATATCAAAATAAAGGGTATCCAAACCATCGCTGATCAGGCAAATGATATTACTGTCTACCAGCGTAAGTTTGTGTACAGCATAATTAAAAAAGAAATGCTCCATACTAACCGCCCACAATACGTCTTCATTAATACTGAACCTTGCAAGACTGGAATAGGGGGCGAAGTCACAATCCTGCTGATTAATGCCCAAAACAACATCACCGGATTTCATCGGTAGAACTTTACAATCCACGCCTGCAAAATTAAAATCAATATCTCCTATGGATTCTGGAAAAAAGACAGGTGCTGTAATGGTTCCATTCAATAATTTGTCAACATAGAATAGTCCCCTGTTTCTTCCGTGTTCGGATCCGATAAAGCGGATAGTGCTATCAGGGAGCAGATAGCTATCTATAAAATTGTTAGACAATTGTGGATTAATTAGTTTGGTCTGGCCAGAAACAATTGTAAGTGTACTGCATAAAAGTAACATCGGCAAGTATACATAAAGATCCATTTTCATGCTCATAAGCTAACTAATTTAATCTGCAAACAAATAATTCTTTCAAACGATCCTTTCAATTCATGCTATAAAATCTTTGCTTGTCTTCGACAAATTCCTGATGGACTATGAATAACTTGCAATCGAGTTTCTCTATGAAACAAAAGTATTGTTGAGTTCTGAACAAACTTATAAATCAATTTTGCACGACAAATCGTTGTATATAATACCCACCCTCACTATCCATAAGGTGCAATAAATAAATCCTTGAAGAATATCCTTCGACAGGAATGCGGCTCCCCCCTGACATCATTTGAAAGGTATCCATTTTTTGTCCGGCCATGTTGAAAATGGAAATCTGATTTGCGCCCGGAGGTAAAGATGATATATCGATATAGACAAGATCAAATGCAGGATTGGGGTGAATGGAAATGCGCATAGGCGCCCGCAATTCTGCTGTTCCAACTATAAAGGAATAAGTATCACAAGCGCTATCATTTTCATAATCATTATCTGCTTTATGGTCCGGAGCATATGCAGTCATACAAATCGAAACCGGAGTTCCCCATGTACATTCCGCAAGATGAGCGCCTAGCGCAATCCACACTTTTTCTCCCGGAGGTAGGGGCAGGGTGTCTATCCACCAGCTGGGATTTAGATAGTAACAAAAACCACATGCGGATGTTGTTTTGCTTTCGATCCAATAGCCATGCACGGTATCGTTTCCAAAATTGGTGACTTCCACATTGATATAATCGTAATGCTCATACCAACCACCGCCCCAAAAGGGTGCGTTGACAAAATCAACAAGGATAGAATCTGCTACATCAACTTGTGTAACTCCTATGTCTCTAGGAAATTGAAATTGTGGATTATTTTCCGAATATTTTATAGGCACGATTCCCGCATTTAATTCATTGGAATATTGACCTACCATAAAAAGAGTGCTGTCTTTAGCAATCCCTACTCGTGGCTGAAATCCACGTGCCACTGAAAAGGTATCCAAAGGCCCAAATAACGTATCAAACTGCATAACACCATTCAGCAAACTTGAATAACCCCAAAAATACTTTGGAGAAACCCATACACTTTCGAACTCAGATGGGGAAAGAGGCCAGACCATTAATAGTCCTTCCTGATCATAATGATAGTATTTGGTGTCTGTCATTATTAAATAGATATCATTTCCGATCAACTGAATATCGATAATGTCTTCGATGGAATAGGAGGACAATATTTCAAATCCGGAATTCAATACATCCAGCCGGTCATGAGCGCCAGCCAAGAATCCAAATGGGGTTTCAAGCGTGATTGCATAGCCATTGCTTGCAGACATGTGGCTAATCAACTCACCAGATCTGTTGATAAATAAAGTATCCTCATTGCTTGTTTCTATAACTGCAATAGCATTAGAATCTACAAACACTATATGGTCAATAATATACCACAAATCCAGCTCACGAAAATCTATTACCCAATCCAGGCTCCCATCCCGATTCAATTTTACAAGCCCTCCAGGTGGCCAATAATCGCAGTCAAAAGGATTAAAACCCACTATGGTTCCTCCATCCGACAGAGGTAAAATTGGAAGTTGGGTTATTCCATAATTGAAAAAACACTGGTTCTCACCAATATATTGATAAGACACATTTAGCGAATCACTTGTTAGTCTATAATCTGCGAAAAAAGATGAACCTCCAATTCCTTCATCTCGCTGATAGGAAAGTCCAAAAACTCTGATGATGCTATCTGAAACAATTTGAGCAGAACTGAACTTATCAAAGAATGTTGGGCTCAATAAATGATCCAGTGTTTGTGCACTGAACGATAAAGCAACGCTCATGAACAGGATCATCAGGATGCTCCTAAATGAGGCTTGTACTTTTTGGAGTTTTTGCATTATGATGCATTTACAATAAAGCTACTCTTTATCTAGTAAATCTTCTAACCTCAATAGGATAATTACTGCACGCTAGAAGCCAGATCAACTATTTGCCTCTAACTCCTCCCAATACTCCGCAGCTCTCCGCATGTGTGGGATAAAAATGGATCCGCCGACGATCAATGCAACTGAACAAGATTCATAGATCTGATCCTTCGTGACACCGAGTTCGAAGCATCGCCCCAGGTGATACTTGATGCAATCATCGCAACGCAGCACCATAGAGGCTACGAGGCCCAGGAGTTCCTTTGTGACTTCCGGAAGGGCCCCCTCCTCATACGTCTGGTTATCAAGGCTAAAAAATCGTTTGATCACTTTGTTATCCTGCCCCAGGATGACATCATTCATCCGCTGACGGTACTCATTGAAGTCCTGTACGATTGACATTTGTACACATTTTAAAAGTTAAATTCTGCCTGGACGCTGCCAAAGCATCTACTTTGACAAAGGTAACTATATCACTTATAGTATATTTGTCGCATGGAAATCAAACCTCCCTTTCAAATATTATTTTGTCTTTTACCAGTCATATTTTTATTCGCCTGTAATGCAGAAAAGTCGAATTCACCCGCTCCGCAAACTGACACAAGAATATTGGTGCGCGAAGCTTATGCTAGAATAGATCCTTTTAGCGTGCCATACGCCTATAATATTGAAAAAGCAGCCGTACTTAAAAAACGATTGGATGAGGAGTTGGACCCGGCGAAAAAAATTAACATCCGGCTGGACTATGCCATCGAGCTGCTCAGAGCCGGCAACACGGTAGAATCAATGAATCAGTATTCGGAATGTGTAAATTTTATCAATCAAAACGGACTGGGCATAGGCGCTAAAGAGAAAAGAGAATTGTATTCATCGATCGCCATGGTTTATCTGCGTCATGGCGAAATTGAAAACTGTGTACAAAACCATAACCATCAGTCATGTTTTCTTCCGATTGCAGGTGAGGGAGTTCATCAACTACCCTTCGGATCAAGAAACAGTATTCAATATCTTGAGGTCTTACTTACAGAATTCCCGGAGGATCTGGAGACAAAATACCTGTTGAACCTTGCTTACATGACACTGGGCGAGTATCCTGATAAAGTGCCTTCGAAATGGCGCATTGACCCTTCCTGGTATGCTAATAAAAGGAAGATTGAGCCCTTCAAAGATATAGCCCCTGTGCTCGGACTCAACCGGAATACCCATGCAGGCGGTGTAGTCATAGATGATTTCAATAACGATGGATGGCTCGATATTGTCGTGACTTCGTGGCATCGTAATAATGCAGCTATCTTCTATAACAACAATGGCGATGGAACATTCAGCGATAAAACAATTGAAGTGGGCCTTGACGGACAGGTAGGCAGCCTGAATCTAAATCAGACAGATTTCAATAATGATGGATGGCTCGATCTTTACATCATGCGTGGTGCCTGGCACGGAGCTTCGGGAGACATACCCAATACATTGATGATGAACACGGGGAAAGGAACTTTCGTTGATGTTACCATTCAGGCAGGGTTAACCAAATATGCTGCTACTCAGACATCCGCATGGGCCGATTTCAATCTTGACGGATGGCTTGATCTGGTCGTGGCCAATGAGTCCTTTCCGGGTTATCAAAGAGGAATTGATTTCTATATCAACCAAAAAGATGGCACATTTTCGTATCAAACTGAAGCATATGGCCTTACGCAAAATGAGTTTTTTAAAGGATGTGTGGCAACAGATGTCAACAACGATCAATACCCTGATATTTATTTGTCAGGTCTCTCGCGCACACCGCTGCTGCTGATCAACCAGGGATTCAAAGGTGTAGCCGGTTTCATTGCAGCGGATTCGTCTGCAGATCCATCAGGCACACCATTCAGTTTCCCTTGCTGGAGTTTTGACTATGATAATGATGGCCACGAAGATTTGTTTGTATCGCCGTTTTCCAACGAAGGTTCTCCATCAACGATGTGGATGAAAAGCCATGGCAATAATTTTGATCATTCCTTTTTGCCAAAATTAAATCACAACAGAGGAAATGGTCTGTTTGAAGAAGTTGGTTTACCAATGGGTTTGAATGAAGTATGCTTTACGATGGGATGTAATTTTGGTGATATCAATTCAGACGGATTCCTTGACTTCTATCTCGGCACAGGCAACCCACTTTATCAGAGTATCGTCCCAAACAAAATGTATATCAATGTCGATGGAAAAAAATTTGAGGATGTAAGTTACAGTGGTGGTGTAGCCAACATCCAAAAGGGCCATGGGGTTGGTTTCGGAGACTGGGATCATGATGGAGACGAAGATATATATGCTGTTATCGGAGGAGCCTATGACGGTGATGCGTTTTATAATAGTTTTTTTGAAAATCCAAATGAAGGAAAAAACCATTGGGTGGTATTAAAACTGGAAGGTCAGTTGGCCAATAGAGCTGCCATTGGGGCGAGGGTGGCTATAACAGTGATGGAGAATGGTAAGGAAAGAAAAATCTTCAGAACAGTCACTTCAGGTGCTTCTTTTGGGGCTAACAGTTTACTTCTTGAAGTTGGCTTGAGAAAAGCAGATTCGATTCAATCCGTTACGATTCAATGGCCATGCAAAAACTGCCCGGAGCAGGTTTTTACTGGCCTTGACATCAATAAAGCCTATCAGCTTACGCAGGGAATATCGACTCCCAAAGCACTTGACTATACCGCAGTAAGAGCAGGTGGACAACAACAAAATGATACGCACCAGCATCATTGAGTGAGCAGTCCCTGCTCATGAAAACTCAAGGGGCATTTCTTAACGTTTATCTTTATTTCAGGAAGTGATCATCTGCAGTATTTGAAAAGCTCATTACGCAACATAAGTTATCTTTGTACCCTTATGACAAACCTCCACGCGCTCAAAATATTTGTTCATTGCTCCATTATTCTCTTCTTCCTTTCTTGCAAAAAGGCTGATACGACCATCCCTTCTTCATCTACCGAACCCGACACCCGTCAGCTGGTTCGTGAGGCATATGCCAGCGTCAATCCTATCCAGATACAGGCCACATTCAATGCCGAACGCGTTGCTATGATGAAAACAATGCTGGACGGCATCACCGACCCAGGCAAACGAATCAATCTGGAGTTGGAATACGCTTTTGAATTATTAAAAGTTGGCAAATCGCTTGAATCGCTAAATCAATACGAAGCAACCTATAGAACAATTGTTGAAAGTAAAATAACCCTTGATCCCGTGACCAGGAGGAATCTCTATTTTATCATCGGGATGGCCTATATGCGTCACGGCGAAATAGAGAATTGCGTAAAAAATCATAACCACGAATCATGTTTTATTCCTATAAAAGGTGAAGGTGTCCATGAATTGCCTTTCGGTTCGCGAAAAGCCATTGAGCAGTTTGAGGCGGTATTAAAAGAATTTCCAAATGATCTTGAAGCTAAATATCTGCTCAACCTTGCCTATATGACGCTTGGTGAATATCCTGACAAAGTCCCTGCTGCCTGGCGTATTGATCCATCGTGGTACACCAATAAAGTAAAAATTGAGCCTTTTAAAGATATTGCTCCTCAACTCGGGGTCAACCGGAATGGGCTTGCTGGCGGTGTTGTGATGGATGATTTTACAAATGATGGATGGCTGGATATAATAGTGACGTCGTGGAATCATAAGGATCCAACGTTATTTTACGTCAACAATGGGGACGGCACTTTTACAGATAAGTCTAAAGAATCCGGTCTCATCGAACATCTGGGTAGCCTGAATCTGAATCAAACAGACTTCAATAATGATGGATGGCTGGATCTTTATATTATGAGGGGCGCATGGCTTATGAAGCAAGGTGATATCCCCAATACACTTCTGATGAACACCGGCAAAGGCACCTTTGTAGATGTAACACTAAAAGCTGGATTGACCCACCATGCAGCCACGCAGGCATCTGCATGGGCTGATTTTAACCTTGATGGATGGCTGGACCTGGTGGTTGCCAATGAGTCGTTTGGTGATTACATCAGAGGAATTGATCTGTACATCAATCAACAAAACGGGACCTTTACACATGAGTCTGTTCCATATGGTCTGACACAAAATGAGTTTTTCAAAGGCTGTGTCGCTGTAGATGCCAATAATGACCTCTATCCCGATATCTATTTGTCAAGTCTGACCAATGGTAATATGCTGTTGATCAACCAGGGCTCTAAAGGTCAGAAATCTTTTCTCCCTGGCGGACCGACGGCAAATGTAAAAGCTCCTCTGTCCAGTTTCCCTTGCTGGAATTTTGATTTTGATAATGATGGAAATGAAGATCTTTTTGTTTCCGCTTTTTCAAATGACAAATCACCTGCCATCATGTGGATGCTGGATCACGAAGGAAAAACGGATAAAACATTCTTACCAAAACTCTATCGCAACAAAGGGAACATGGTCTTTGAAGATGTGAGTGATCAAATGGGATTAAATGAAGTAGCCTACACGATGGGATGCAGTTTTGGAGATATCAATACGGATGGTTTTCTGGATTTTTATCTGGCTACTGGAAATCCCCTCTACCAAAGTATTGTCCCTAATAAAATGTATCTCAATATAGAAGGCCGCAAATTTGAAGACGTGAGCTATAGTGGTGGTTTTGCCAATATTCAAAAAGGTCATGGAGTTAGTTTTGGAGATTGGGACCATGACGGGGATGAAGATCTGTATGCTGTCATTGGGGGCGCCTATGATGGAGACTTTTTTTACAATTGTTTCTTTGACAATCCGAATGAACAGCAAAACAACTGGATCGTGTTAAAACTTGAAGGAACCAAAGCTAATAAAGCGGCTATAGGTGCCAGGGTAATGATCTCTGTTCAGGAAGGTGGCAAGGAAAGAAAAATTTACCGGACTGTCACTTCGGGAGCATCATTTGGGGCGAATAGCCTTGTGCTGGAAGTCGGTTTACGGAAGTCAACATCTATAAACCGTGTTACTGTTCAGTGGCCATGCAAGGAGTGCAAGGAGGAGGGTTTCAAAGGAATGGACATCAATAAAGCTTATCTCCTGACACAAAACGCATCATCGCCTAAAGGGCTTACATACGATGCTGTAAAATTTGCTGGTGATGGAAAACATGATGGACATCATCATTGAGATTGAAGTAACAACAGCTCCTGAATGGCATCCACTTGCCCTTTATTTAGAGACGTTCCTGTGTGCTGCATTTTATCTTTACGTCAATAATTCACCATAAACTCACTTTTCTCAAAGCGAATTAACTTCGCTAAACTCTTGTGCGAATACTCTTCTTTTAATTTAAAAAGGTTTTCAAACCTCCCCTCGATAATATGAGTAACAGTATCGATTCGATCGATATAGAAGTCGTTTTGATATCAGCGAATTTCCCAGTAAGCACTTACAGTTTGTATTTGCTCTAATGACGGCTCAATCCTTTAAATAAGGCTCTACAACGAGCGCAATCTCCTCCGCCAAATGCTCACTAAATCCAGTATGGGATTCGATCAAATGAAAGTCCTTATTGAGGATCAACAATGTAGGATATCCATTAGGCACCCATTTAGCAAATTTAGCTCCATTTGCCATAATGGTTACATATTGCATGGGGTTATTGCGCAAATACTTTTCGATGCGACTCTTGTGAGCAACCTCATCATCTATGACATTGACACCATATACTTTGACATTTCTATCACTAAACATTTCATGAAGTTTATTAACCTCCGGTATGCTCTTGATACATGGATAGCATGAGGAATACCAAAAATCAAGGATGATGACATCAGCATTTACGTCCTTAAGCGAAAATGTTTTATCCTGACCAAGAATCTTTCCTTCGAGGGTGGCGTAATCTAAAGTCAATTCTAATGCTGTGTCCTTTTTAAGTGGAGTGTATTTCTCTATTAGCGTATACGATGCTGAAAAATGGTCACTAAGTCGGGCGATGGATGATTGGAGACCATACCTTGGATTGAGGTATGTCCATGACTGGAATTGTTCATTCTCCTGGAACCAGATTGAACTAGATCGCTTTCGAACCATGTACTCAATGGTATCAATAGCAGCAAAAAAATACTGATTGGTAAATTCCCCTTCATTTGGCAAGTAAAAGTGAAAGCCCTTACAAGGCCACTGATCAATGAGTGTATCAACAATCTTATGGCTGATATCAGGATTCGTAAGTACAGATCGAAAACCCTGATTACGAGATAAAAAGCCATACTCTACAAAATTATTTACCCACGTAGAGCGAATCCATAGGCCTGGGTGGGCCACAGGATCCTCTTTTTCTAACTTAGAAAGCAGTTTATCCACTCTATACAACGTGTCTCCATCATACGCGAAGATGAGACTATCTAACTCAATGTATAGCCCCCCCCCAAATAACGAATCAGTCGGTGCTCTCACCATTTCGACATCAGCTTTGTGTGTAATTGTATCCTCCATATTAAACAACTTCAACTCTATGTGCACATCAGCCTTAAACCAGTTTGATTTATCACGTCTATCAAGAAACTTATTTAAAACTGCCTGGGGATCTGTTTGACTAGTAGCCTCAAAAACCAGAAATATCATGCCGATAATAACAGCAGCATATGGTCTCACGGAATGTCTCATTTTATTAAGGTTTAGGTAGGTTAAAATATAAAAATAACGGGCAGTATGCTGTTCATCATTCTGCCCGCTAAAATATCAAAATCAATTATAATCCTATTGATTTCGTCATATTACAATAACCTTCGCCTTTCACCTGGCGAGTGCAATCACAATAAGCATCCATTATATTTGGAAGTCCAATAATGTCACATTCAGAACACAGAACACCTGTGCAGGTAATTGAACCTCCAATTGAGGTGGCTCCGCCAGGACCACCCAAAGCAAATGCTTGTGCAGTAGTATTCGATTTGCCGTCTTTAACGTATTTAAAATAACCAAAGTGCTTATCACCAAAGGATTTGAGCTCCGCACTTTTAATGTCTGAAACCTTAATCCCCGCAGAAGCGGCAAAACTTGATTTCAAATTTTCAATATCAGCAGCCGAGGCTTGTGAAAACATGTTTGGGACAACTAACACCAAAAACAAGAGTGCAAATAATAAATTTTTCATTTTCAACTGAATTTCTCCCTACTTCCTTTTAAGGCGTTTCGGGTATTTCCCCCCTACTTCTTTTTCAAGCGGTTTTCGGTTGCCCGCTACACTATGTTGGGGTCTTCATTCTCGGCGCCAAGAGATCGGACCTGATAGAGTCTTGTTGAATTTTGGTTTACTATTTTAGGTTGACAGCTATCAGCTATCAGTAAAATGCTCGATTGTTATTTCTTATACTCAACAGATTTACATGAGTTATTTGAATTTGTATTCCTAGCCATTGATTGTAGCTAACCGCTGGTAGCTGATAGCTGATAGCTGGCAGCTGGCAGCTCACTTGATATTCATGACCAGATTATTACATCCCTCTACGAGTATATCCCCCTTCCGCAATGACTGGGTCGCACCGGTTACCCGCAGGTCATACGTCCATACACCAATTTTGATCTGCATTGCACATTCTTTGCCATTGGGCAAAATGACGACTTCCCTTTTCTCGGATGAAATGCGATGTTCTAGATAGGCGGTAATGGAATTTATTGAAATATTATCAATGCAGAGATCAGCATATTTGCCCTTGCAACCGGGATCCTTATTCGGATCCTTTTTACCACTAAGGGCTTTGACCAATTCGACGATGATTTTACCACCCTCGATTACCTGATCAGCTTTATCAGGTGACTGACCGGAGGATTTGACTGTGATGCATAGAGCAGCAAAAAGTATGAGTATACTTGATTTCATGATTCAACTGGTTTATGTTGCAATCTGTCACAGCCGCCGGTGAAGCAAGGGAGTGACAGTCAGAAAATTTTTATTTCCTGCTTCAAAATTGGTCCATATCCCTTATATTTCCTATCTGAAAACAGAATACTTCATCAGTTAAACAGATAATCTTATGCGATATTCAGATAAGATCGGACAGCAGATCCGGTCCATCAGGGAATCGAGGGGTTATTCGCAGGAATACATGGCGGAGATGCTAGGCACCTGTCAATCTGCGTATGCTAACCTCGAATCCGGAAAGTCCGTCATGCGGGTGGATCGACTAATGGACATCTGTGCCATCTTGGAGACAGATGTTCATTTGCTTCTTGAGCAAACCGCAGGTGTAAAACAAGAGCTGGTTGTCTTGCGAAAGGATGGGGACCAAAAAGTAGAAATGAGCTCGGATGTGCGACAGATGTATGATCGGCTGATCGCTGAATTACGTAGTGAGATTGAATTTCTCCGCAGCCTGATCAGGCCACAACACGATCACCCATAAGGAAGGTTACACTGTTCCTTTATTTCTCATTCTCCAGAGTGAAATGATCATTCGCACCGGCAGAATAAAACCGGTGATGATACCTCCTACGCCGAAGAATATCATTTCCTTTTTGATGTACTCGATTATCCTTGATTGTTTTTCGACATGGAGATGGGTGACCAGCGTCTGAAGGCCTCGTTCATCCATAAAATTGCGGAAGTCACTTATGGCTGTGCTCATGATAAAAAAGAAAATGACTGCGCTGAGGATGATGGCGACCTTAATCCATTTCAACCGGGCGATGAAGGAGATGGGAAGAAAGAAGATATAACGTGTAAACGTGATAAAGATGGCAATGAGGAGAGCATTCTGATAATAGAAAGGGAAGTCGATATCATTGTCCCAGATGGGGAAAAGAACAATGGCGATCACCAGGAGAGTAAAAATCCACCAAATAAGTTCTGCGAATGATTTTTGTTTTTGTAAAGGTTGCATGTTTAGGAGGCTATGCCTGCAATGAGGCCGGGACGGGTAAAATAGGGAGAATTTTGGTAAGGGTGTGATCAGTGAGTGATCAGTGATCGGTGCTCCCAATTACGTTTATACCTCTTACTGTTATACTGAATACCGTGTACTGATCTGCTTCCATAAATTCAAACGCTGGGAATGGATGAAATAAAAAAAGCCCTGCAGTTTGCACTACAGGGCTTAATTGTAAAGATAGGCGGCTACCTACTCTCCCACCTTGCGGCAGTACCATCGGCGTGAAGGGGCTTAACTTCTCTGTTCGGAATGGTAAGAGGTGGATCCCCCTTGCTATAGCCACCATTTGATCTTAGATGTGCTTTACGAAATGCAAGGCACATTAGATTTTTATGCATTCCTCCGGTTTCGCAGAGCAATAGCATATTAATCGATGTGTGACCCAGTAGGTTGTCCAACGGACGTACCCGGGGGTCACACTAATCGTAGGCGAAACCATATAAGGATTTCACTTATTAGTTAAAAAAAGGATGGGGATTGTCGATTCATTATGTGTCGACGAGACACATGAATTTACTCATATGAAGTATCTTAAAAAAAAAAGGAAGCTTTCGGGTTATTAGTACTACTCGGCTCCATACATCACTGCACTTCCACCTATAGCCTATCAACGTGGTAGTCTTCCACGACCCTTCATCTCCGCAAGGGAGAATGGAATACTCATCTTAAAGACGGCTTCGTGCTTAGATGCTTTCAGCGCTTATCCGTTCCGTACATAGCTACCCAGCGGTGCAGCTGGCGCCACAACTGGTACACTAGCGGTACG
>JBBRDL010000005.1:0-56498 GCA_038203965.1 Chitinophagales bacterium
CCATCCCGGATCGGAAGCATCAACACTTCCACTCTCGGATCTCTGTACAACAACTCATTGTACCTGTGTATCACCCTTGCATCCACATCATTTCGCTCATATACCACTTTGCCACTCCACAGGACATTATCTGATAAAATCAATCCTCCAGGTCGAACCCGATCTATGATCGATTCATAGTATTCGCTGTACTCTTGCTTATTAGCATCAATAAATACAAGGTCCCATGTTTCACTACGCTCAGGTATAATCTTTATGGCATTGCCAATGATACTTTCTACCCGGTCTGCCAGTTTTGCCATCGAAAGATGTTTCTTGATCAGAAACGAATACTCTGCATTGGCTTCTATCGTAAGCACTTTGCTTTCATCGGAAGAAAAGAGTCCTCTCGCAAGGCATATCGTGCCATAACCTGTAAATGTACCGATCTCCAATACCTGCTTCGCCTGAAGCAAAGAGGTCATAAGTGTAAGAAAGGCTCCCTGCACCTTGCCACTCAACATCTGCGGAGCTATGGTATGGAGATGTGTTGAGCGTTCTACTTCGTTGAGCACAGCATCCTGTACATTGCTGTAGTCGTCGGTATATTTTTGAATTTCAGTTGCGAGCATAACGACGTTGCCAGATAGGGTGAATAATGACAGAGGTCAGAATGATACCCGCCCCGATATAGAATGTAGTATTGAGTTCTTTAAAATCTTTCAGGATAAGAAAAGCCATGATGATACCATATACCGGTTCCAGATTGATCACCATGATAGAGTCAAAAGCAGTGACAAAGCGGACAGCACGTGTACACAGCACCCACGCCACACAGGTACAAACTAAACCAAGGATCAACAAATAAATCCAATCTTGTCCACTCGGCATAAAGCGATTAAGCCCGAACAATATTTTTTCGCCTCCCAGCCAAAGGCACATCGTTAGCCAGGCACCAGTCATTTGTATCATTGTCATATGCTCGGGATCCACTTCGAGAATCCATTTTTTTTCATAACTCGAAAAAATAGCTAATAACAATGCCGCAGAAATACCCAGGATAATGCCTAATAATAAATCGCCCTGCGCACGTCCTGCAATCAATATGATGCCCGGAATGACCATGAGGCCAAATACTATTTCATGCGTCTCTCCTTTTCTTCCTGTGATCAGCGGTTCTATCAATGCTGTAAACAGAGATATAGTGGCAAAGCAAATCAACGCGGTTGAAGCATTGGCCAGTTTGATGGAGCCAAAGAAAAAAATCCAATGTATAGCCACCATGCCTCCCAGGACATACAACTTACGTTGCGACTTGAGCCATCCTACATTAATCCTTCCGGATGCTAATAGAAAAATCCCGATTCCGAGACTGGCGATAAGCGTCCTCCACCAAACTAATACGCTGGCCGACAGCGAGATGAGATCTCCAAGGATCGCAGTGCCCGCAAGGAGCACCACAGCAATATGGAGATCAATATATGCCCGCTTTAAACTCACCAGAGGTTTTGTTGTTATCTTTGCGCAAGTATACACAAATAGCCACGATCCCTTCGTTTGTTAACCAATCCTGAGAACATGTCCATTCAAATCGGCAATAAAGCGCCCGAATTTGCACTCTATTCCTCTGAAAAACAGCTGATCAATCTTTCCGACTTCCGTGGAAGAAATGTTGTGCTGTTGTTTTTTCCTTTGGCTTTTACGAGGACCTGTACTGCAGAAATGTGTGCTACGAGAGACGATATGGATTTGTACAATGACCTGGGTGCCGAAGTGCTCGGTCTATCCATAGACACTCCACAAAGCCTTGCCCGCTATAAGCAGGACAATCAACTTAATTTTACATTGCTCTCTGATTTTAATAAGGAAACTATTCATGCGTATGATGCTGTTTACGAAATGTTTGGGCACAATATGAAAGGGGTTGGAAAAAGAGCTGCGTTTGTGGTGGACGGCGATGGGGTAGTGCAGTATACCGAAGTTCTTGAAAATGCCGGGAAACTTCCCGATCTTGCAGCCGTTCAAAATACTCTTCGTAACTTGCAGAACAAGTGAATATAATTTTACCATCACCCATTTTAAATCCTGATGCCCATGTTGTACGATAGCCATTTCAAAGAACAAGAAGACATACTCGTTGAAGAGCTGACCACAGATGGTGAACAAACACAACTCATAGTCCTCAACGATGACTATAATACCTTTGACTGGGTGATAGAATGCTTCATGGACGTGCTCAAGCATACCAGCGAACAATCTGAACAATTGGCATGGATAGTTCATACTAAAGGCAAAGCCAGTGTTAAGCTCGGTACGCTGGAGGAATTGAAGCCATACAAAGATGCATTGACAGACCGAGGGCTCAATGCCATCATCGAGCACGAAAAAGTGAACAGGTGATCGCAAGCAGATGCCTGTATTTGCCCTCGATGACGAACTGATTTTTCCACATCCTGACCTACGCGAACCTGATGGCCTTTTGGCTGTTGGTGGCGACTTATCTCCTGAGCGCTTACTGCTTGCCTACCGTTGGGGGATTTTCCCTTGGTATCATGAAGGGCAGCCAATCCTATGGTGGTGGCTTGCGCCTAGATTGATGGTGAAGCCCGGGAATGTGCACATATCTCATTCTGTCAGAAACTTTATCAACCAAAATAAATACCAGGTCACCATTGACCGTGATTTTAAAACGGTGATGCAACGGTGTGGAGCAGTGAAAAGGGTAGGGCAGGATGGTACCTGGATTATGCCGGAGATGATTGATGCATACAAAGGTCTACACCATCTTGGATACGCTCATTCAGTTGAAGTTTGGGAAGGTGAAATACTCGTCGGAGGATTATATGGAATCGCCCTTGGTAAAATTTTCTTTGGCGAAAGTATGTTTGCTGAAAAACGAAATGCTTCAAAGGTTGGCTTTATTCATCTGGCAAAGCATCTTCAAAAACAAGGTTTTCAATGGATCGATTGCCAGCAGGACACCCCACACATGCGTACGTTAGGCGCAGACCTAGTGGAAGAGGATGATTTTCTGGGCATCCTCAGAGAAAATCATTCTTTCATCTTAAAGAACGCAGGATCAAGTAAAATCATGTTTAGTTGAAAATCCATCACAGGTGCGTTCTTGGCACTAGGTATTAAAGCATTGATATAGTTTTGCCCGGATAATAAATTAACACCTCGGCAGAACAGGACCCTTCAAAGTTTTTTCCAGAATTACAAGGACGATAGTTACAGCCGGCTGCGTCTTACCTTGTTTTATGTTATTTCATAAAATGATTGATTATCAATTCTGCAAGTTCCTTCCCCACATTCTCCTGCGCCTCAGCAGTGGAACCACCCACGTGAGGCGTCAAAGAGATTTTAGGATGTGTGAGGATGTCTGCTCGTGGAGTCGGCTCTCCTACAAAGACATCAAGACCCGCTCCACCTATCTGGCCTGAGCTCAGGCCTTCGATTAAAGCGTCTTCATCAAAAACGCCACCACGTGCTGTATTGATCAGGATCACTCCCTTTTTGAGAATAGCCAATTCATCTTTGCCAATCACAGGTTTGTCTGCTTTCGGAATATGAATGGTGATGATATCTGATTGACGCAATAACGTTGAAGTATCTGTTGTTGGAATGTCTACGGCGATGGTTTGTTCCGTTCCCTGAACCCTGATGACGATGCTGGCCTTTTCTACAAATGGATCAGATGCGATCACCTTCATGCCCAGGCCTAATGCGATGCGTGCGACTTCCTGCCCTATACGGCCAAACCCGATGATACCGATCGTCTTACCTAGAAGTTCATTGCCTTCGCTGCATTGTTTTTTCAGTTTGGCAAATTCAGTATTACCGGTCATTGGCATCGCCCTGTTGGCTAGATGCAAATGGCGTATCAGTGTGAATGCATGGCCAGTCACCAATTCTGCAACAGATCGGGAAGAGGCTGCAGGCGTATTGTACACACCGAGTCCTTTTTCTCTGGCGTAGGCAACGTCAATATTATCCATACCAACACCACCTCGTCCGATTACTTTCAGATTTGGGCATGAATCGATCAAAGGTTTACGGACCTGGGTAGCACTCCGCACGGTGATAGCATCGAAGTTCTTTAATTGTTCTTCCAATTCTTCTGCTTTGAAATGGGTGGTCACCACCTCAAAGCCCGCCGCTTCAAGAATGGCTTTTCCGGTTTCATCTATCCCGTCATTGGCGAGGATTCTGATCTGGCTCATGGTATATAGGTTGAATATGGTTCAAAGGATTGTTGATCGGCAAAGAACGGAATTTTCTTTTATTGCCGTGGAAGGAGTTTTATAATAGGAGCTTACACACCATATATCATCAATCAACTATGATGTTGATTCAGTATGTTACTGCCCATCAGATTTCAAACGTTCAATCTCCTTATCCTTTTCCTCAATTTCTTTTTTAAGCCTTTCTATCTCCTCATCTTTTGTATCCTCCTTCGCTTTTACCTCGTTGTTGTTAGAGACACCTCCAACAACACTGTGATAGAAATCCTTGATAATTTGCACCCCGTTTTCCCCCCTGAAAAAAGCAGCCCCGAAGAAAACAGCCGGGACAAAAAGGATCAGGAAAAATAAAAACCGGGCACATCCGGTAACTTTATATTTTGGTTTCATGTCTTGAATTGTTTTGTTGCAAGTCTCAATATACAATCCGCAGGGTGAATACGGGTATAATTATTCGATTTGGAGGACATTCTTGACGATGAACATATTATTTCCAAGCCGTCGCCAGACGGCTTGTTAAGCGTCGGTTGACAAACGTTTTAGTGTTGAACATACTATTTCCAAGCCGTCGCCAGACGGATTGTTAAGCGTCGGTTGACCGACGTTTTGGTGTTTGCAAAGCTGTGCTTTACGATCAAAGCCCTCGTTCGCAAGGAATCCCCTCACGATATCCTGGACCAATCCTGCTTATACTTATACTCCGTAGAAAGAAACCTTGCAAGCGTTGCATGCTCAGGAGATCTGAGACCAGGATCATTTGTCAGTATGTCTTCAGCTATCATCCTCGCTGTGCGAAGTATAGCCTGATCTTCAACTAGATTTGCCGCTTTAAATTCAAAAGCACCACTTTGTTTCGTCCCGGCAATATCTCCCGGTCCCCGAAGCTTGAGATCAGCTTCCGCAATCTCAAAACCATCATTTGTTCTGCAGATCACCTCCAATCGCTCTTTTGCTGTTTTAGAGAGTTTATAACTCGTCATAAGGATACAATACGATTGGTCCGCGCCACGCCCCACACGCCCGCGCAATTGGTGTAATTGCGCAAGGCCAAAACGTTCTGCATTTTCAATGATCATCACCGTTGCATTTGGTACATTGACCCCAACCTCGATCACAGTCGTCGAAACCATTATCTGCGTTTTCAAATCTTTGAATCCCTGCATGGCCTCTTCTTTGTCCTGCGCTTTCATTCTTCCATGCACAACGGTGATCTGATAATCAGGTCTTGGAAATATACCCAGTAATCTTTCATATCCATCCTGTAGATTTTCGAGATCCAGTTTTTCAGATTCTTCGATTAAAGGATAAATCACATATACCTGCCTTCCTTTTGTAATTTCACTACGTACAAATTCCATCACCTTTGACCGGTGAGCTTCAGTTCGCTGCTTAGTCACTACAGGTTTGCGTCCGGGAGGCAATTCATCCAGTACAGAAACGTCCAGGTCACCGTACACGGTCAGTGCCAGCGTGCGCGGAATCGGAGTTGCGGTCATCACCAATACATGCGGAGGATGGAGTGGTGATTTGGTCCACATCTGAGCCCGCTGCGCGACACCAAAGCGATGCTGCTCATCCGTAATAGCCAGCCCAAGATTTGCAAATTCAACCCATTCTTCAATGACCGCATGTGTGCCTATTAAAATGTTTGTCTTTCCGGTCTTCAGCGATTCCAGTATTTCTATTCGAGCATTGCCAGTAATGCTTCCAGATAAAAATGCTATTCGTATATCAAGACCTTCAACCAATTCCCTGATCGATTTGTAATGCTGCATCGCCAGTACTTCTGTAGGGGCCATCAGCACAGATTGAAATCCATTGTCGGCAGCAAGCAGCATGCACAGGAGGGCTACGATTGTTTTCCCGCTGCCTACATCCCCTTGTAAAAGCCTGTTCATCTGATGCCCGGAACCCATATCTTTTCGGATTTCACGCATGACCCTTTTTTGCGCCTCCGTCAAGGTGAAAGGCAGGTGATGGGTATAAAAAGTATTAAATATATGACCTACTTCCCCAAAGACAAATCCCTTGACTGTTTCCGCCCGCTTAACTTTTGCGCGGAGCAACATAAGCTGGAGGAAAAAAAGTTCTTCAAATTTTAAACGGTTACGTGCTTTGGTTAATTCTTCATGCGAGTTTGGAAAATGTATTTTTTTAAGCGTCTCGTACCGGCTGTAGAATCGCAGTTTAGAAAGGATGTATTCCGGAAGATTTTCCTGCAAATCTCTTGGATGAAGCTGACTGATAAGCTGCTTGAGTATTTTCCTCCTTCCTTTGCTGTCTAGTCCGCGGACTACTAATTTTTCACTGCTGCTATAGACAGGCTCTAGTCCTGTGGAGATTGTTTTTTCAACAGAAAGTTCTTCAATTTCGGGATGAACAATATTAAATTTCCCTCTGAAATCCTGGAGCTTTCCATAGATCAGGTAGGGTTGGCCCATGACTATCCATTGATCAATGTCCTTGGCTCGCTGAAACCATAATATTTCAAGCTCACCGGAGCTATCTTCAAAGGTGGCAATTAGTCGTTTTTTAGGTCCGCTTCCTTCAATCCGTTTATCTGTAAAAACACCCTTCAACTGAACCGCTTCACTGGAAGTCCTTGCTTCACGTATGTTGGAGATTTGTGATTTGTCAATATACCTGAAGGGCAGATCCCAGAGGAGGTCGCCTATCCGGTGTATACCCATTTCTTTACGTAGCAATTCACCCCTGATAGGGCCCACGCCCTTCATGTATTCAATTGGCTGCAGTAATATGGAATCGCCCTGGGACAATGTACACTGGTTCTTAGGCTGGAAAGATAAGGGAACTTATATTCCTCATGTAATGCAATTGTTTGACCTCCTTCCGTATGCAACGAAATATTAGCCTTACTTTTAAGCCATATAACACCACACATTCCACCGTCATGGAGACTAAGCGACAGAAACAGATCAATGAACTTTTACGCCGGCAATTCAGTATGGTGCTGCTGGATGAAGGTTCGTACATCTTCGACAGAGCGATGGTGACTATTACCAGGGTGGTAGTGTCTCCGGACCTGCAGAGTGCTAAAGTGTATGTTTCCATTTACAATACGGAAAACAAAATGGAGGTCATGGCGGCCCTCGATGAAAACACGCATCGGCTTCGATTTGCCCTGGCCAATAAGGTTGGAAAACAATTACGCAAAACTCCTGAGATCAAGTTCTTTTTAGATGATTCCCTGGATGAGTTTTTCAGGATGGATCAGATACTGACCAAACTTCGTTCTGAAAACCAGATGGGGACAGAAGAAGAGTGAGAAGTGAGGCGTGAGACGTAACACTCATTATGTTGAGCCTAGCACAGCAGTATCCGCACTATTTATTTTTTCTACGCTTATTCTCTTTGCCAGATCAGCAGGAATATTAAGTGTTTCTTGCTTTACTTGCAATATCATCTCAAGACCAGCGCTCTTTACCTCAAAGAGATCACCGGGTCCTAGGCCCATATCCCAGAGCTTGTAGGTGATTTCAGCTCCGGTTTGACGTTGCGCTATCATACCTTTTTCAGCAGTGTGAAGTTGATTTAATGCAAGCAATGGTGATTTCTCTTTGCTTGGAATAGGCGAACCATGCGGATCCAATGCAGGATATCCTAATTGTTTGTCAACTTCATCTAGCTGGGCTGAAGTGAGTAAATGCTCATAGCGTTCTGCTTCATCATGAATGTGTTCTACATCCATGCCCATTTCATGAACAAGGTAACTTTCCCATAACCGATGGGCCCTGACCAGGTTGTTAGCCTGTTCTTTTCCAGTATCAGTGAGTTGATAGGATGTTGCATCCAGTTTTTTGATCAGCTTGTGTTGTGATAACGAATGTAAAAGTTTTTTAAGATGGAGGGGAGAGACTTCCATTTTTTCGCGAAGCTGAGATAGGTCAATAGGATTGCCGAGCGAAATTTTAAAAACTTCTTTCAGGATATCCTCTGATTTTATTTTATGCTCTTGTTGACGACGTCGGAACCATTTAGCCACAAGTCCCTGATCAGGAGCAAGAAAGGCGACGATCAGGTAAATGCATGTGGCGGTCACCGCTATAGATGGACCAGGCGGCATTTCATATAAGACAGATAGTGCCAGGCCGGATAAGCTGCTGATAAAACCTATAATGCCTGACAGTACCAAGACCTTCGGAAGCCTGTTGGCCAACAACAAGGCAGTAGAGGAGGGGGTGATGAGCATCGCGACCACCAAGATGACTCCAACAGTCTGCATCGCAGCAACAACCGAAAAAGATAGCAGTAACATCAGGTAATAGTGCATCCATTTTACCGGAATGCCCATGGTGGAGGCTATGGTAGGCTGGAACGTAGAGGCAAACAGGTAGCGATAAAAAACGATGATACTCAACACCACCATGACCATCACAGTCCCCGTCAGAAGGAGATCTTCGTTGGATACACCAAGTACGTTTCCAAATAGAAAATCTTTTAGGTCAAGATGGACGCCTGTCCTTGAAATAGATGAAATACCTATGACCCCAATGGAAAACATCGCCGTAAACACAATCCCAATGACGGCATCATTTTTTGTTCTGATATTTTGTTGTATCCAGGTGATAGCAACAGCCGATACCAGACCAGCGATGACGGATCCAAAAAAGAATCCAAGCGTATTATATCCGAAAATCACAAAGGCAACGACGACCCCCGGGAGTATAGCATGCGATAGAGCGTCACCAATCAGGGACATGTTTCTGAGTACAATAAAAGCACCTAGTATACCACACGTGACTCCCACCATCGTCGAAGCTATTAACGCTCGCAGTGCCCAGGGTTCCTGTATGATCTGCCATAAATCCATGCCACAAAGGTAATATTTTAATAAATCAAAAAATAAATTTAGACATATCTAAATCTATTTTATTTCTAACATTTCGGCCAGAACGCCCTCTTTCAGAGCGAATTCACAGAAGTATAGTTTTTCAGGCGGGATCTGCTTCACGACATACCTGATTAACGCATAGGCAACGACAATATAATCAAGCCTTTCAATGGGAATTTCAGGTATTTGCCTACGTGAGGCCATAGTCGTGGCTATAACTTCATCCAGATACACCGGTAAGACGGAGATGTCAAGTTCCGACCAATGCGTTGAAGTGGAAATCTTTGGTGACACGTCCTGGATAACCTCAAAGGACCCGCTGGCACCGATGAGATAGTAAGCAGATAGTTTTTGGACAGTTTCTATCAGCTCGGCAAGCTCCGTTTCCAAATAGGACTCCAATGTCTGTAGCTCTTCAGAGGATATCGGATCCGTATGATGGAAAAGCCGGTGAAGCACGGCTACGCCAATTTTGTAACTTCCTTTAAACGCAATGACATCACCTTTGAAGAGAATAAATTCAACACTGCCACCACCAATATCCATGATCAACCCATATTTGTCAAGCACAGGAAGAGCCATTTTTATTCCTTTTAAAATATATCCTGCTTCTTGTTGACCACCAATGATCTCAACCAGGAGATTGGTTGACCTGGAAAATTGATCGGCAACCTCGCGTCCATTTTTAGCTTCACGCAAAGCTGACGTGCCAATTGATCTGACGTGCTGCACCCCATAGGCCTGAATTTGCTCAGCAAAGCGTGTCATAGCGATGAGGCCTCTTTCAGCGCTTTCAGGTTGAATATAACCAAGTCCCCCTGATGCTAATTTGACGTAGACACGTTCTTTAAAGATTATAGCTAATGTGCCATCCGCGTTGATTTCACAAATCAAAAGGTGAAACGTATTTGACCCCAGATCTATGACGGCTATGCGGTCCCCGGTCATTTTTTTACTTTATCCACCTGGCTCATGATGTTTTTAAAAAAGTCAACACCGGCTTGTACCATCGCATTGGCAGCAAGGGGTTTGTTGTCCTCAATAAATAGCAGGTATTCGCACCCCGGCGCACAATAAACATCCGCTTCGCGAATGATCGAGCCATTGCTCATCCAACTCAACCTTCCTATGGGCTTACAATCAGCCGTAATATTTGGTGCGGCTGGAGAAACATATAAAGCGGTGTTCTTTACACTTTTGGGGTCCTCCTGGTTGACACTGATCGGAAGATCATAAAAGATGATATCCACTTTATCAGCCTTGCTGTACAATTCAGCGATCGCCTGGTTTCCAAGCGCAGGATAAATAGGCTTGGAGGGAGCTTCTGCTACCGGTTCAGTTTGTGTCTTATTGGTATCGGAAGGCTGACATGACCATGCAATGATCATAAGGAATCCGGCAATACCAGCCAGTAAAGTGTTTTTTTTCATACTTAATTAAAGTAATATTCAAATCGGAAAGTCAACCAATAGGTACGTAGTGTTTCTGCAGCCAGGTCATGTTTTTTAGCATCCAGTAAAGGGATGATGCCCCGACTGTAACGGGCAGTGATGCCCCAGTTTTTGCTCATCCGATAGGACATACCCAATAACCAGGAAAGATCATTTTCGCTGAAATACTGCACCAGTTGATCGTAAGACGCTTCGCTAGGATTGTAATAGTCAGTTGTCTTGGCATTCAATAGTCGGCCATAACTCAATCCACCATGTGCAGATACCTTAAAATATTCGCCCTCTTCCTGCCACCAGTCTCCAAGCGAGACATACACAGGTAGTTCGATATATTTCAGACTGATCTCGATATCAGGATCGTATTCAGGATTAAATATGTCCGGTCTGCTTCCGCGCTCAGAATACAAAAACTCCATATTCATCCTGAAAGGAGATTCAAATTCCATGACCGTGAGAATACCCCCGGTTATACCTACTTTGTCAAAGCCCGCAAGGTTGTCACCATCAATCTGCGAGGCGTTTAAGCCCCCAACCAAACCAGCTGAAAAGCGCTGTGCTTTCATTTCGGTCTGAATGAGGAGTGATAGGATCAGGATGACGGATAACCGTAGATATATCAAAGATTTTTCTAATTTCATGGCCTCAATTTAGCCTCCCTACCTTTAATATTAGGGGTATCGGGAGGATTCGGTTTAAAAAGATAACTTAAAGATGATCAAATATACCAAGCATAATCTCAATAAGCTTGAGGATATTTTCCGCGAGCTTAAAATTACGCTACGATATGAAAAAGGGAATTTTCATTCAGGTTATTGTATTGTGTCCGGCAAAAATATAGTTATCGTCAATAAATTTTTTGACGTGGAAGCCCGTATCAACACCTTGCTTGAGATTCTTGAACAAGGAGGGATCAGCACCGAAAGTCTATCGGAGGAGAGCCTCGACTGGTATGCCAAATTGCGTAAGTCATTGCTGCATACCGCGTGAATGGCCCCCTTCAGATCACCATACTCGGAACGGGCACTTCACAGGGGATTCCTGTCATTGGATGCACTTGTAAGGTCTGTACGTCAACAGATACAAGGGATCAACGCCTCAGGACAGCCGCTTTTATCCAGGTAGGTAATACAGGGTTGGCCGTAGATATAGGACCTGATTTCAGAAGACAAATGTTGGCCAACCGGCTGGATAATATTCATGCCGTCTTATTGACCCATGAGCATAATGATCACATTTCAGGTTTGGACGATATCAGGCCTATCAATTTTCTCTATCATAGAAATATTCCCTTTTATGGCGGGGAGCGGACACTTTCAGAAATGCACCGCAGATTTTACTATGCTTTTGATCCGGCTTATCATTATCCCGGCAAACCGCTTGTTCATAGTATCGCCATAGATTCGACCCCTTTTAATTTTATGGACATCACCATCAACCCTATTCTGGTTGATCATGGAGACATGGCTATTTATGGGTACCGAATAGGCTCGCTGGCTTATATCACCGATGCTAAGACCATTCCGGACAGGAGTAAAGCTGATTTGCAGGGATTGGAGGTGCTGATCCTCAATGCGCTGCGATTTGAACGGCATCCCACGCATCTTAATATTGAAGAAGCAATAGCACTTTGTGATGAGCTAAAACCCGGCATATGTTACCTGACGCATATCAGTCATGAGATGGGTTTACATGCGGAAGTGGATGCAATGCTGCCCAAAAATATACGTTTGGGATATGATGGGCTTACGATAAAAATTGGCTGATGTCTTTCACCGGACAAATTTCAAAGGAATTCAGAGCTTCGTTTTTACCAGGCAGCTGTATATTTATTGCGGATTTATTTTTAAACACATTAAAAGAGTCACCTTCGCCGGTAATTTTTACCTTCAGAAAGGATTAGCCGGTTGATTATATTTATCTCAATGAAGCACGTGTGGAAATATGTTATTTTGACTTTGTGCCTTGGGGTAAGTTTCCCCCTTTATAGTCAATACGCGACCCAGTATAGTCTTTACATGCATGAACGCTATGCCTTCAATCCCGCTTTTGGTGGAATGGAAGGCTCCATAGCCGCGAGCCTCCTGTATAGGTCCCAATGGGCAGGTATCGATGGTAATCCGGAATCCAGAATGCTCAATGTACATACCCCTTTTTACTTATGGCAGGGAGCTATCGGTCTTCAGATCGTCAATGAATCGATTGGGGCTGAAAAACACACTGGTTTCCTGGCGTCCTATAACTATATATACGAATCGACCGTAGGGCTCTTTTCTACCGGCATCCGAACCGGGATCTACCAGAAATCACTGGACGGAACAAAATTAAAGTCACCTGATGGAAACTACGAAGGGACCCTCATTGATCATCAGGATATCAACTTGCCCAATGGGCTAGTCTCCGGAATTTCACCTGTGGTTGAAGCGGGTGTCTATTTTGCAGGGGACTATTTTGAAGCCGGGGCCTCGATGACAGGTTTTTTTCCGGCCGGTATCAAAATTGGTGAGGATATCCAGTACACGCCTAAGCCCGGATTTCATTTTTTTGGTGAATATTTTATGGAGACTTTTGATCAGATTTCTTTCTATCCGGTAGTCTATGTCAAATCAGATTTTACCCAGACACAGGCTGAATTGTCCTTGCGGGCTGATTGGCAAAAAACTGTAACTGCCGGAATAGGGTATAGAGGATTTGGTGCAAACAGCCTTGACGCAATTATTTTGACGGCAGGAGTGCGATTATCTTCAAAGTTCTTTTTACATTACGCCTATGATATAGGGCTGAGCAGTCTCCAGTCAGCCCACGAAGGGACCCATGAATTGCTCATTACCTATAATCTCGGAAAAAGAATAGGAGC
This sequence comes from Chitinophagales bacterium, assembly GCA_038203965.1. Taxonomy (GTDB): domain Bacteria; phylum Bacteroidota; class Bacteroidia; order Chitinophagales; family Saprospiraceae; genus Opimibacter. The sequence continues at coordinate 13,381 of JBBRDL010000005.1, forward strand.
AGGACTACCCCCAAGAATAATTTATAATCCGAGAAACCTATAATCAGTATGGCCCCCGGCACAGAGGGAAATTGCTCAGGTGGGCAAATTATCTGCAAAAGGGGGAGGTTAAGTAATTGTAACTAATTTATTTTTTGACATTTATATATTGATCTTTATCATATATGCTGTTGAGGGGAGTACAAATTTAAATTCGCCCAAAAGCATAATATTGTCAAATAATATATCGTTACAACCCTTGTTGGCATAAATTATGTTGTTTGTGGAATGAATTATAAAAAGATAAGTGTAGGATATCAAAGTCAAAAAACTATCTTTACGCCTCTTTTTTAAGCTACCCACAACAGCGAAACTTTTTATAAAAGGATGAGGAACTTTTCAATCTCTGCATTGACCATTATATCAGTGGTCTTTTTACTCAGTGCCTGCGGTACAGGGGAAACTGGTCAGTTAGTCGGTGTAATGGACAGACCGAATTATACTGGCATCAATCCATACGGCATGGAATATATAAGGAGTGGGACATTCCATATAGGCCAGTCGGACCAGGACATCTATAGCGACTTTATGCAACGGCCTATGGCTGTTTCCATTGTCGGCTTCTTCATAGATGATACTGAAATCACCAATAATGAATACCGGCAATTTGTCACCTATGTCAGGGATTCCATCGCACATATCACCCTTGATCACTTCAAGGAAGATGAAGATGGTAATCAAACCATTGACTGGGAATATGAAATCGATTGGTCAGATGAACTGCTGGATGATATGTACTTCCAGGGAGATGATGTTTTCGCAGGCAAGCAAGAACTGGATACCAGAGAGTTAGTCTACAAATACGAGTGGAAAGACTGGAAAAAAGCTGCCAGCCCATCTTTTAAAGGAAAACGTACCGAAATCATCAACAGGGAAGAAGTCAGTATCTATCCTGATACCTTGGTTTGGATCAGAGATTTTGCTTACTCCTACAATGAACCGTTCACCCGTAATTATTTCTGGCATCCTGCCTTTGATGATTATCCTGTAGTAGGGGTGAACTGGAAAATGTCTAAAGCCTTCTGCGCCTGGAGGACAAATCTTTGGAACACGTTCAGGGGCGATGAGCCCAATACGGAAGAATTCCGCCTTCCTACAGAACATGAATGGGAATATGCCGCACGCGGTGGTCATGATCTCGCTCCTTATCCATGGGGTGGCTACGGGCTTCGGAACGCCAAAGGTTGTTTATTAGCCAACTTCAAACCAGGACGTGGAAATTATCCTGAAGATGGAGGCCATTATACTGTAAAAGCTGATGCCTACTTTCCAAATGATTACGGATTATATAATATGTCCGGTAATGCAGCAGAGTGGACTGAAACCGCTTTCTTTGAAAATGCACACTTTATTGTTCACGACAATAATCCTGATATCAAGTATGATGCAAAGGAAGATGATCCTGAGGTCTACAAACGTAAAGTGATCAGAGGAGGGTCATGGAAGGACGTAGCGTATTATCTACAGACTAGTACACGCCACTGGGAGTATCAGGACACTACCAAATCATACATCGGATTTCGTTGCGCACTGACTTTCCTCGGCAGGGCTATTGATGACGCAAACTAACAAATCACTCGATAGAGGATATAATTCTGGTTCCTTTCAGAATAGGTTCAGGGTTAAGTAAACGGAGAGCAACGAAATAAAAATTAAAAAACTAAAACAGGGTCATATCCAGGGGTCAGTTATTTTTACCTGAGGATTTGCCTTGAAGTCGCAATAATTTATTCTTTAACAACAAAAACATCTCAACCAGCATGAACAAGATTATCAAATCTGCTTCATTCAAGTATCTCAAAAACTTCATCATCGGTGTTGGAGCTTCCGTCGTAATGATTGGCGCTTTGGGTAAGATTCTAAGTACCGAATGGGGTGATGCCATGATTACTATTGGACTGTCCACAGAGGCTTTTATCTTCCTCATGCTCGGTCTTATTCCACCAGAGAAGGATTATTACTGGGAAAAACTTTACCCGGGATTAGAAAAGTATAACAGCAACCTCGCACCGTTGTCTGCCGGGGAGTTGGAAAAAGATTCCCGCCCGTTAAATGGTGTTAAAGTAGAAGGCCAGCTTGGTGGCATGTTGTCTGAACTTCAGATCATGGCGAAGAGCATGAGCTCACTGAAAGCATTACAGGAAGTAGATTTTTCCCAGACATCTGATCAGATCAAGTCTATGGGTAATTTCTATGACAGAATGAACCAGGCCATGCAGGAACTCAGCCACAGCGTTGAAGAAACTAAAGCATATCGCAACCACATCACTGCATTGAATCAGAACATACAAAGTGTAAGCCAAATGTACCAGGGTGTATTGGCCTCTAAAGATCAGCTTGCTCACATGAATGCAGCATTAACCCAACTTGCAAATTCTGAATCTGATGCTAGAGGCTATACAGATCAGATGGCTACACTGAACAAGAACCTTCGTTCATTGAACAGTGTATACGGAAACGTACTGACCGCAATGACCGGAGGAAAGTCATAATGCCTGACAATGATGTCGAACTGATCTATTTATTTAAGTAAAACTATTAACCCGATATGTCAATTCCTAAGGAGCCCCGGCAGATAATGATCAATATTATGTATTTGGTCCTCACTGCCCTGCTTGCCCTCAACGTTTCTGCAGAAATTTTCAACGCTTTCAAAGTCGTCGACAAGAGTATGGTCAGGAGTAATGCATCTCTTGATGATTCGAATAGTAAAATGCCAGAACTGATCAGTGCAGGAGCGAAGAAAAGAGAATCCTTTGCAACGTATGCTGAACGCGTTGAACCGGCAAGACAATATTCAAGCGAACTGGACCAATATATTCAGAATATCATCGATACCCTGATCATCACCTCTGGGGGATATATGGTGAATAAAGAAACCGGTCAACCAACCGAAAAGTTGAAAGGTGAGAAAGACAAGAGTGTTACTACCCGCCTACTCGTAGACAAAGGACTTGGTGAAGAACTGAAGGCTAAAATCCTTGAGTACAAGGCTAAATTCTTAGGGTTACTTGACACTGCTGATGTAACCAAATTTGCAGGGGATATTACCCTCGATGTTGATGACACAACCTGGAAATCAAAGAAAAAGAAGAGTTGGGCTGAAATGAATTTCAGCCACATGCCAGTGCAGGCCACCCTTCCGATTCTGCGTAAATTCCAGAACGATGTCAAAAATTCAGAAGCGACTATTCTTAATTACTTGGCGAACAAGGTAGGTACAAACGTAGACGTGGTACTTGACAAGTTTATGGTCGTGTCTGCGGCTAAAAAATCATATGTGATCAAAGGAGAAACATATGAGGCAGATATTTTCCTGAGTGCTTTTGCAGGTGCTGACAGCAAGACAGGTATCGCTATTTCAGTTGATGGCAGATCATTACCGGTAGATTCAGAAGGGATCGCTAAATATACTTCTGCTGCTTCAGGTGTGGGTCTCAGGAAGTATAATGCCAAAGTGAGCGTAAACAATCCTGTGACAGGTGAGACGAAAAGCTATGACAAGGAATTCGAATATGAAGTAGGTGAGCGGTCAGTTTCCGTATCGGCTACCAAGATGAACGTGTTCTATATGGGCGTTGATAATCCCGTAGCTGTCTCTGCCGCTGGTGTAGCAAGTAATCAGGTGCAGGTTTCCATGTCTGGTTCAGGCGGTGGAACTATCAGCCGTAATAGTGATGGTACTTTCAACGTTAAAGTAACGAATCAAACCAAATTGGGTGAGTTTGCTTACGTAAACGTTTCTGCTCCGGGTATGACAGAGAAAAGAGAGTTCAGGGTAAAAAGGATACCTGACCCGGTAGCCAAATTAAGCTCCTCAATGGGTGGTGTGATGAGTTCCGGTGAGTTTAAAGCGCAGAGAGGACTTTTTGCAGTACTTGACAATTTCGATTTTGACGCTAAATGTGAGATTCTGGGATACCAATTGGTACGTGTACCAAGAAGACAGGATCCTCAGATGGAGCCCAATAAAGGTGGTTCATACAATGCAGGACCTAAAGGACTCATTGATCAAGCTAAAGCCGGTGATACATTTTATTTTGAAAATGTAAAAGCTAAATGTCCTGGTGATGCTTCAGGTCGTGACATCAACCAACTCGTATTTAAAATTAACTGATATTCATCATGAAGTCATTATTTGTTTTCCTGGTAGGTGTACTTTTCGTTTTTGTTCCCGGTATGATCTGGGCACAGGCTGAAAATATCATCACCGAATCAAGTGATCCTGTTGAAGACGTATATATCAATGACGTCGTCAGACGTACCATGATTTACGAAAACAGGGTCCTTCCTTATGAGCCTCTTCGCGAAGCCGATATTCCTTGGGAGCGCAGGCTTTGGCGTATTATTGATGTGCGGGAGAAAATAAACCTCCCTTTCATCTACCCGCCCCAGCCTTTCTTCTCGATCATCGCAGAAGCCGCTAAATCTGGAGAAATCAAAGTCTTCAAAGATGAAAACTTTAAGGAAATGATGACGCCTGACGAAGTCATAGCTAAATTGGTCTTCACGGATACCAGTCTTGTATTTAATCCGGATACCTATGAAGATGAAGTAGTCATTGTCAACTCACCTGTCAATCCTGAAGATATTCAAAAATACAGGGTTAAAGAGATGTGGTATTTTGATGAGGAGAGTTCACGGATGGGCGTGAGGATACTCGGTATCGCTCCTATTAAGGATTATCTGGATGAAAACACCGGTGAATTCAAATATGCTATCCCGATGTTCTGGGTTTATTATCCGGAAGCCCGTGAAGCGTTGTCCCGTTATCAGGTTTTCACAGAAGGAAACGATGCGGCTCCAGGCACATGGTATGATCTTTTTGAACAAAGAAGATTCTCAAGCTACATTTATAAGCAATCAAATGTTCTCGATCTGAGGCTTGATGACCTTTATAATGGCCCTGAAAGGGGAATTGAGCGTCTGATGGAATCTGAGAGAATCAAAATGGAGTTGTTTAACTGGGAACATGACCTCTGGACATATTGATGTTTGTCAACAAGAAATAATTAAAGCCCTTGCCGGATTCCGGTAAGGGCTTTTTCTTTTTATCCATTCCAGATTTTATTTGAGATCAGATCGGATAAACGAAATGTTTGCGGAAGCAATATGGTGTCTGCGCCATCTCCGCTCCATGACCATCCAAAAAATTAACAATAGGTACTCTGTCGCAATCAATGGATAGTTTTCTACAAATCCGCCACCTTCATAATGACTATAACTCAGAAAAATAAGATATGTCCATATCACCGGATAAATGTGCAGGCTCAATACACTCAAGGACAGTAGAAGACCTACATACCATGGATGAACAGTCGTACTCATGAGGAAATACAAAGTCATGACAAACAGCATGGCCTGTGCCCAATCGGCATTTGTTTTTCGGATATATTTCCACCATAATATGCATATAACAACCAGGGCGGTGAACAAAAGCAAGGGACCTATAATCTCTATCGTGTTATATCCTTTGGTCAGGTAGCCAATGCTGCGAAGGAGATAGTACAAACTGGCATTAAATTCAAAAGAGGTAAACCACAATCGAATACTATTCATCCATCCGGTATTGGATCCGAACGACCACATAAAAACCAAAACACTTATACCCACACTCAATACAGAAAAGACCGTAATATTTTTCCAATAAAGTTTTTTCGGCATGAAAGGAATCAATATTAGGGTGAGCATTTTGGAAAGAATAGAAGTGGCCATCAACATGCTGCTCCAAAACATTGTCTTTTTTCCGGAGAGCAACACGGCGCCCAAAAGACCAGCGATCATAAGACCATCCATATGAAGATTGCCTGTAAACTCAAGAATGATTAATGGATTAAGTGCGAACCATAAAAGTCGATTGATCATGAGTTTTTTTAAGATCAGCAATCGATATAAAAAGAAAACAATCAGCGCATCCGTACAGATCAAAAGGATTTTATAAAAAAGAATATGTCCGCTAATATTCAGGTCATTAATGGTAAAAGACAATTGGAAGATCCATTGCGCTACCGGTGGATAGACGCTGAAGTAATCCGAGCTGTTGAGCAAACTAAAAAGCTGCGCATTGACAGCTATTATTTCCGGATGCTGTATTAAGAAAGATGGCGTATAGGCCATGGGATGAATACCACCATGCATCACCATGCCATCCCAGATATAGCGGTAATAATCATCTGATAGCAATGGCTCAAATAATAACGATAGCATTCTTGTCAGTAATGCCAGACCGAGCCCATACATTATCCCTATTCCATTTTTACTAAAGACAAGCCAGGCATAGGAAGCAAAGGCAAGTGAATAAACAGCCCATAAGACATTAAACTCAGTCCTGTCAATCGTATGAAGCCAGGTAATCGCAAGCAACCAGATCAAAGAAACAACGAAGGTTATCTTTTTCAACGGTGACTCAGATGTCGGATGGTATAAAAACAGATACTTCCAAAACCAATCATGAGTAACAGATGATAGATGAGAAATGATGTTTTGCCTTGCGCGATGCCGACAACGATAGCGGCCAGAAAGTATAAGGCCAGAAGTCCTTCTATCATCGTTGAACCTGAAATGCGACCTCCCATATAAAAGCCTTTTTTGAAAGTGTCCTGCAACTGCAGAATATTAAATTTAGGCGTACGGACAAAAGAACTTTTCCTTCCTCGGTAGCCTTGCACGACAGCGATACTGTTGTGTAACGACAAGCCCATCGTAAGCGACAAAAAGAGTGGAAACAATAAAGCAAATCTTGCAATGCGCTTCAGCACCGGCTCTGTACTCCATGAGGTGTCACTATTGGCGACAAAATATACACATCCAACAGAAAGCAATCCCACCATAAATATCCAATATATACGCATGTCAAAATGAATGGTGCTCATCAGGAAAAGTGCTGGTACACTGAGTAACGCTAGGACAAAAACAACAAGGAAGATAGAGCTGGACACCAGATGGGTGAGGGCATGCATTTTTTGTGGAAAAGGCAAGGACGAATGAAGTACCGCCGGTATAAGTTTTCTTGCATTTTCGGCTCCACCCTTCATCCATCGAAACTGTTGAGATTTGAGCCCATTCATTTCAACAGGCAATTCTGCCGGTGAAGCAATATCCTGTCTATAGATTATTTTCCAACCCTTCAATTGTGCCCGATATGAGAGATCAAGGTCTTCTGTCAGGGTATCAGCCTCCCATCCACCCGCATCAAGGATGGTCTGCAGGCGCCAGAGCCCAGCAGTGCCGTTAAATTGAAGAAAATAATTACCTGCTTGACGCCCCGATTGTTCAATTGAAAAATGAACGTTTAATTGAAATGCCTGAAGTCTCGTGATCAGCGAATAATCACCATTGATGTGTTCCCATCTCGTCTGCACCACGCCTACCTTTTCATCCGACATGTAAGGAATGGTCCTGATTAAAAAATCCCTGTGCGGTAAAAAATCAGCATCAAAAATGGCTATAAATTCCCCGGTGGCTGTAGCAAGCCCATCACGCAATGCTCCCGCTTTATATCCCTCGCGGTGAGTCCGGTGCACATATTCAATATGGATTCCTTTGCTTTTATATTCCGCCACTTTTCGTTTACAAACCTCCTGCGTGTCATCCGTAGAATCATCGAGCAGCTGGATCTGAAGCTGGTCTTTAGGATAGTCAAGTAAAACAATGTTATCAATGAGACGCTCGATGACAAACCGTTCATTGAAGACAGGTAATTGAACCGTAATAGCAGGCAATGCAGTATCATGTACCCGCGAATCATCAGAGGCTATAGGTATTATTTTTCTTCCCTGACCATATTTTAGTAGGAGATGGAACTGTAACAGGCAATAGAAATTGATATATGCCAGCGCCAGGGTGTACAGTCCGATGACCAGATAGGCCAATATGGTTAACAACATGGCGTTAAAGTGATTTAAAAATCGTCCATAATATTTTGTGACCGGCCAGTATAGATCCTTTGATCGTTCCGCTTACTTTTGATTTACCAATTCTCTTCCTGTAAGACACAGGCACCTCCGCACACAATAGTTGTTTCTGAAGAGCCTTTATCTGCATCTCAACGGTCCATCCGTAATTTTTATCCTGCATATCCAACAGGAGCAGTTTTTGCCACCTGATGGCCCGAAAAGGTCCCAGATCAGTAAATCTAAAGCCATAAAGTTTATGGATGAGGGTGGTCGCAAGCCAATTGCCAAACTGTTGCGGCCAGGTCAGCGAGCCTGGTTCCGGATGCCCAGTGACCCTGGAGCCAATGACCAAATCCTTCCCATCAAGTATTGGAGCGATCAGGGCATACATTTCATCTGGGTGATCGGAAAAGTCAGCATCCATAAAAACAATAATATCAGGCTGCGTATCGAAAGGTTGCGATTTGATATGCGCCATTCCCGCAAGGCAGGCATTGCCATACCCCCGTACCGGTTGATCCACAACAATAGCACCTGAATCACTTGCCACTTTTCCTGTACTATCTGTTGAATTGTTGTCACATACTACAATATCGCGAACCAAACCGCGTGGAATAGCCTCTATGACTTTCCCAATGGATAGCGCTTCATTATATGCTGGGATGATCACGTCAATTCGGAGAGGTGTATGCATGGAGAGACAGAGTGGATGTAAATGTAACATATATGCACTTTATTCATATAAATAGCCGAATTTAGATTTTACGAGGTCTTTCCGCGACATACGAAGGTGCGGAAGATGACCGTTTAAAACCATTGAAGTATTTTCGCCCCAGATACCCATGTTGGGATATTGAATAGATGAAATTGATTTTGGGGGATAAATTGATGAACGTGACGATACCCGTTTTATTTAAAAACTGCAATCCTGGTTTCGCTGTCCACTGGACCGGAGTATTTCTCCTCGCCACTCTTTTTATAGCACCTGGTTTTTTGCTTACTTCATGTTATAACGAGAAGTTCACTACCGACACTGGAGATACACTTTCCATCAACATTGATACCCTTACGTTTGATACAGTGCTCACGCAGATCAGTACAGTGACCAGATTTTTTAAAGTATATAACCCACATGGATTGTCTTTGCGCATCGATCAGATTAAACTGGCAGGAAAGGATGCTGCATTTTTCAGGTTAAATGTGGATGGCTATACGGGTGATATTATCACTGATATCGAAATCATGCCGGAGGATAGCATTTATGTTTTTGCTGAAGCGACTATCGATCCCGATCAGCCTGTATCCATTAGCCCGTTTATCCTTGAGGCAGACATTGTCTTCTCCACCAACGGCTCGGATCAATCGGTAAAACTTATCGCATGGGGTCAAAATGCTAATTATATTCCCGGGCCCGATAGTCCCAATCGCATTTCATTACTCACTTGCGATTTTGGTCAAGTCGTTTGGGATGATCCAAGGCCTTATGTTTTATATGGCACATTGCTTATTGATTCATGCACATTGGTTTTACCACCAGGAGCCAGATTGTATGTGCATGGTGGAATAGCAAATAACCAACTAGGTATTTATAACGAAGGGTTGATCTATACTTTACCAAGAGGCCGATTGAATGTGATGGGTACCATCATGCAACCTGTCATCATCAGGGACGACCGGATAGAGCCCGATCATATAGGTGAATGGGCAGGTATCCGTCTGGGTCCTGAGAGCGGACCACATAATTTTAGCCACATGAGACTTAGTAGTGCTATTGCAGGGATGATAGCTGACAGCGCTTCCTCAGTGGCGATAGATCATAGCATCATTTCATATACCGGTGGGCCGGGATTTTATGCTCGCCACGCAGAAGCTACGCTATCCAATTCTCTTTTTTATGAAAACGGTGGACAGAGCATTGTACTGACGTATGGAGGGGATTATGAAATTACATATTGCACTGTAGCCAGTTTTGGCAATGACGCAGAAGCCATCCTGATGACAGATTTTTATTGCAGTGATCCATTGTGTTCAGAAGGGGTGCAACTCAATCAATTTACTGGTCGTATTGACAACAGTATTTTAGTTGGCTCTTCTACGGATGAAGTCTGGATGATCGATGCAGGCGCCGTTGGTCAGGGATTGCTCGATGTTCAAATGCGAAATAGTATAGTCGTTGTGGACGAATTGCTGGATGATGCAAACTATCCGCTTTTTTTTGAGACTATATGCACCGGTTGTTTTCAATACGCCTTCGGTGATACCTTGTTTGTCGATATGTTTAAAGAAGACTTCCATCTCGATACGATGTCGGTTGCCATTATGAAAGGCTTACCTATACCTGGCATAACAGATGACCTTGAAGAAAACCTGAGAGACATGTTGTTACCGGATCTCGGGTGTTATGAGTTTCAGGATTAAAATCGATTAATCTCAGCTACGGCACTCCACTGTTTGATGCTATGATATGGGATTTATTTTTGGTATGGAGGTATTCATTCGCTGACGTTCAACGGTAGTGAGTAAAATAAAACCAATAATAAAAAAGATTGCCAATACTAAGACACTATAGCGCATACTCCCTGTGATAGAATTGACCAGGCCAAAAATAAACGTACCAGATACAATCGCGATTTTTGACAATACATCGAGGAAGCTGAAGTAGGTAGTAGGCTCTTCGTTTCTTCCTTCAAATAATTTGGCATACGTAGATCTTGATAATGCCTGGATACCCCCAAGGACCATTCCAACCAACCCGGCTATCGTGAAGAAGTGCCACTTTTCTTGCGTGGCATAGGCACCAATGCAAATAAACACCCAGATGACAAGCTGTACCAATAGACTGTATTTATTTCCTTTTATACTGGAGATACGGGCAAAGAATAGCGCCCCCGGAATAGCAACAAGCTGGAGTAATAAAATAGTCAGAATGAGTTCTGAATCTTTAAATCCCAGTTCCCTTGCTGCGAAAAGGGAAGCCAGATAGATAACAGTGTGTACACCGGCGATGTAAAAGAAATAGGCTGCAAGAAAACGCCGGATAGCTTTATCGTTTTTGATATTTTCCCAAACATTCAAAAGTTCCTTCCATCCTTTTGATAGAAGTTGGCCAGGGTTAGGAATAGGCTTATCAGCAGGTAACCGATTGAACGTGATTTGAGAAAATCCTATCCACCATACACCGACCAATACAAACGAAATCCGCGAGGGCAGGGTAGGGTTGGTGATGTGAAACCATTCCGGTTTCTGGATCATGACAAGACAGATGATAAGCAGCAGGACGCTTCCAACATACCCATACGAATAGCCTCGCGCACTTACCTTGTCATACTGATCTTGAGATGCAATAATGGGTAGGTAAGAGTCATAAAAAACCAATCCACCTGCAGCGCCAATTGTACCCAGTATAAATGCTGTCATTCCAATCCACATGCTTTGCGGAGAATGGAAAAAGAAAAGACCAATACATCCCACGGCCCCAATCATCGTAAACGTTTTGAGAAAGTACATCCTTCGTCCTGTGTAATCAGCTATGCTGGATAAGAGCGGTGACATAAAGGCGATAAGGATATAGGCAGCAGAAACAGAAAAAGAATAGAGTGCTGTATTTGAAATCGTCCCACCAAACAGGGAAATAGTTTCATTGGTTACCCTTGAAAAATAGATCGGAAATATAGCAGTGGAAATCACCAGGTAATAAGCCGAATTGGCCCAGTCAAAATAAGCCCAGCCATTGATGATTCGTTTGTCGTTAAGTTGCATAAAGTGAAGGTATCATTTTAAGATCAGCCACCTCTGATTTACTGGCCTGTCAAAAGAATAGGAGCCTTCTTTTTTTATTTCACATTGATGATGTTTTACTATCTTCCCACCGTATGAGAATCCTTATTTTAAGCCGGAGCCCGATCTTATATTCTACGCACAGTCTAGTCATGGCGGCCCGCCGACGTGGCCATGCTGTCCGTGTCGTCGACCATCTTCAATGTGATCTCACGATCCTCAACGGTCGCCTTGGTGTAAGGTACCAGAGCGAGTTTATCGGGAGACCGGATGCGTTGATTCCGAGGATAGGTTCATCCGTCACGAGCTATGGCGCTGCGGTCGTCAGACAGTTTGAAATGATGGGTATCTATACCGTCGTTAGCACAGATGCATTATTGCGTTCCCGTGACAAACGGACCTCCTTGCAATACCTTGCGGCAAATGGCCTTCCGGTTCCGGATAGTGTGTTTACCGCCATGCCCGAAAACGTCGATTCTACACTAAGGATCCTGGGGGATGAATACCCGATCGTCATCAAAATGCTGAATAGCACACAAGGACAAGGGGTCATTCTTGGCGAAAGTAAGAGCGCTTCTCAGTCAGTGGCTGAAGCCTTCATCAGGTTAAAGGAAGAAATCCTTTTACAGCGTTTTGTCACGGAGTCTAAGGGGAAGGATGTAAGAGTCTTTATCGTAGGTGGAAAGGTAATAGCCACTATGGAGCGTAGTGCTCAAAACGGCGAATTCAGGTCCAATCTTCACAGGGGTGCTTCTTCCCATAAGGTCAGGATCACCGCGGAAGAAGAGGAAATAGCCCTGCGTGCAGCGCTTTTGATGGGACTCCATGTTGCAGGCGTTGATATCCTTAGATCCAATGCAGGTCCGCTCATTCTTGAAGTCAATGCATCGCCCGGCCTTGAGGGCATTGAAGGAACGACAGGCGTGGATATCGCAGGACAGATCATAAAATATATTGAGACCAATGCAAAGCCTGTCCTGGCTAAATAGCCTTAAGTCGTGTAATGTTGCGCACATGGCCTCGTCATGTATCTTTATGCCCGCAATATGAAAAATAATCCAGCTTTCCTCTTCCTTTCTATTCTGCTGGTATGGGGCGGAGTTGGTTGCAAATGGAACCAACATGACCAGCCTCCAGGTAAGGGACCATTGTCCGAGAAAAATACTTCCGGAAATTCAGATGTGTTTAATGAAGCCGAACAATATGAAAGCGCAGATCGCGTGATCTGGCAAAAACCGGATATTGTCATTCAACAACTCGGGGACGTAGATGGAAAGGTGGTTGCGGATCTTGGGGCAGGTACCGGTTATTTCAGCCGGCGAATTGCCTACAAGGGCGCTAAAGTCATAGCCATTGATATCGATCCGAAAGCCATTCAATGGATGGAAGAACAGAAAGCCAGGTTTCCACCTGAGCTTCAGGATCGGTTGGTTATACGGTTAGCCGAACCGAATGACCCTAAGTTAAAACCAAACGAAGTGGATATGGTGCTGCTAGTCAATACCTACTCATACATTCAAGACCGGATACCCTATTTTACCAGGTTAAAAGAAACAATCCGCCCTAAAGGGCAAGTCGTCATTATTGATTTCAAGAAGAAAGAAACCCCATTTGGCCCGGCTCTCGAAGAACGGATCGATGTAAATGATGTGGCGAAAGAACTGACAGCTGCCGGATTTACAGTAAAGGCTATTGATGAAGCTTCCCTTGACTATCAGTACATCATCAAAGTGCAAAGAGACTAAAATCTCCCTGGTTTATGATCTCACAATCAATTCCTCTCTTCCCGGTCCTGTAGATATATATAGCACAGGCAGAGCAAGTTGTAATTCGAGATATCGGATGTATTTTTTAACAGCATCCGGCAAACCTTCATATGAATCTGTACCAATGTCCTGCATCCACCCTGTATGGTGAGAATGTATAACTCCTTTGATACCTTCCGTGATATCAAATGGAAGTTGATCAGTCACCCCTGTTCCAACCTGGTATTGATCGGCTACAGAAATGGTCTCGAAGGCATTAAGTACATCAAGTTTGGTGATGGCGATTTGGGTGGTACCGGTGATCATGGTAGCATATTTCAGTTGAGGAATATCCAACCAGCCACATCGTCTTGGCCTCCCTGTGGTGCTGCCAAATTCATTGCCGGCTATACGAATTCTTTCACCTACTTCATCTGTCAATTCAGATGGAAACGGGCCAGAACCGACACGTGTGCAATAAGCTTTAGTCACACCTATCACTTCTCGGATAGAAGAAGGTGGGACCCCAAGGCCGCTGCAGACCCCGGAAGAAATCGTATTGGAAGAGGTCACAAAAGGGTAAGTGCCAAAATCAATATCCAGCATCATGCCTTGCGCTCCTTCCGCAAGGATATTATCACCGGCCTTTAAGCGATCATTCAGAAAGTACTCAGCATCAATAAGGTTAAGTGTTTTGATCTGTGCTATAGCTTCAAACCATTTTAACTCCTCCGGCTGTAACTCAAAAGTTGTTTCTGGGTATAACTTCAACAAATGAAGATGCTTCTCTTTGAGGGAATGGTATTTTTTCTCAAAATCCGGACTTAGGATATCTCCGATCCTGAGACCATTTCTTCCGGTTTTGTCCATGTAGCAAGGTCCGATGCCACGTAGGGTAGATCCTATCTTGGCTTCGCCTTTGGAGGCCTCTGAAGCCATGTCCAGCATCTTGTGCGTAGGAAGAATGAGGTGTGCCTTTTTAGCTATCTGCAGACGGTCGCGGACCTCGTTACCTCCTTTCTCAAGGGCAGTGATCTCGCCCAGAAGGGTGATCGGATCAATGACAACGCCATTACCAATGACATTGATCAAATGTTTATGAAATATACCGGACGGAATGGTATGAAGAACCGTCTTTTTGCCGTCTATCCATAGGGTATGGCCTGCATTAGGCCCTCCCTGAAATCTACCTACAATCTGGTAAGTATTAGCCAGGTAATCGACTATTTTTCCTTTGCCCTCATCTCCCCACTGGAGTCCCAACAATACGTCTACAGCCATCTGATGTGATCTGAATAAAATAAAGGGCTCACGGCCCTAAACGGCAAAGATACTGAACAACTGCTAGCTTCATTCATTATCCGTCTTTATTGCAGCCATCTTTACACCGTCCATACAAATTCAGATCGTGGTACAGTACATCAAAATTCAAAATTTCACCCATCATGGTTTTGATCTGCTGGATACGGGGATCGCAAAACTCGATCACTTTTCCGCAATCGACACAGATCAGATGATCATGTTGTTTGAAGCCAAATGACTTCTCATATTGCGTCAGGTTTTTACCGAACTGATGTTTGGTGATGAGGTCACAGGTGACCAACAGTTCGAGTGTATTGTACACTGTAGCACGGCTGACCCTGTAATTTGAATTTTTCATATGGATATACAGGGCCTCTGCATCAAAGTGGTCTGTCCGACTATAAATCTCTTCGAGAATGGCATGCCGCTCAGGTGTACGACGAAGGTGATTTGCTTCGAGGTGACTGGAAAAAATGGTTTTTACTTCTTCAAAAGAAGCTCGGCCGGCAATAGGTATAGTAGAGGTTGATGGATTCATGGTATTAGTTTTCACGGTACACAGATGATATACCCTGTAGATTTTTAAGCGAACGGATGACCATATTCAGCTGGTTTTTGGTGCTGACGACCAATGATACTTTCCCTTCAAAATAGCCTTCCCTGCCTTCAATACTAAGGGAGCGGATATTGATCCCAAGGCCGGAACTGATTTTGTTTGTTACCCGCTCGATGACACCAGGCCCGCTATCCACGCCTGTGATCTTGAGGTTGACAACAGATTGTACGTTTCCTGAAGTAACCCATTCTGCCTTCTGCACCCGGTAACCATAACTAGCCATGAGGTGTGTGGCATTGGGGCAATTGACACGATGAATTTTTACACCGGCATTCAAAGTAACATAGGCAAAAATCTCATCGCCAATGACTGGATTACAGCATGTAGCCAATGCATATTTATACTGCGCCGCATCTTCTCCGTCAATACTGATCCGCGGTTGGATGACATCCTTTCCGAAAGCAGGTGAAGTCGATGGTTCTGTATCACTGACAGCCGTACGCTGTGGTTGTTTAGTTGGATAAAGGATTTTTCCACCCTCTACAGCCAATTCTTTTAAATGACTTAGATCAAAATGTTCAATCGCAATATCATAGTATAAATCAAGCCGTGAGTTATATCCGAAATGTTTTGCCAGCAGATCTACATTTTCCTCGAGATCCGCTTTCATGCCGCGGAGTTTTCGCTCGAGTTTTTCCATACCGTCCTCTGATTGTTTCTTTTTAGAATCTTTCAGTGCCGTACGGATTTTGGCGCGCGCTTTGCCTGTCACCGTCATGCGCAACCATTCCTCATTTGGCTTCTGGTTGCGATTGGTGATGATCTCTACCTGGTCACCATTCTGGAGTTTATACCCCATCGGTACCAGCTTGTTGTTGATCTTGATCGCACTGGAATGATATCCGATATCCGTATGGATCGCGAAAGCAAAATCCAATGCAGTGGCTCCTTTTGGCATCACTTTAAGATCTCCTTTGGGCGTAAACACATACAACTCTTCCGCATAAAGATTGGTACGGAAGTCACTCAGGAATTCAAGCGCATCCTTGTGTGTATCATCCAGCATGTCCCGGATGTTGTCAAGCCAGTTTTCGTATATGTATTGTTGTGTATTGACGTTTTTATATTTCCAGTGCGCAGCAAAACCACGTTCCGCAATTTCATCCATACGTTCCGTCCTGATCTGGATTTCCACAAACCTTCCTTTAGGTCCGATCACTGTTGTATGAAGAGATTCATACCCATTTGATTTCGGAGTAGTGATCCAGTCTTTCAAACGCTCAGGAATCGGCTGGTGCGTTTCGGTGAGGATACTGTAGACAAGCCAGCAAGCAGATTTTTCTTTTTCCGCAGGGACATTCAAAATAATGCGGATAGCAAAAAGGTCATAAATTTCTTCAAAAGGGACCTGCTTCTTTTTGACTTTATTATAGATGGACGCAATGGATTTTGGACGACCTACAATCCTGTATTCAAATCCAAGTTCATCTAGTTTTTCTTTGAGGGGTTTAATAAACTCCCTGATATACCTTTTGCGTTGCTGATCCCCCTCAGCCAGTTTCTGATCAATCTCATCATAGGTTTCGGGCTCCTGGATCTTGAGGATGATATCCTGAAATTCAGATTTTATATTGTAGAGTCCCAGCCGGTGGGCGAGTGGAGCATAGATGTAATCCGTTTCTGCTGCGATGCTTAATTGCTTATGCTTTGGCATCGGGGAAATGGTCCGCATGTTGTGCAACCGGTCTGCAATCTTGATCAGCACGACGCGCACATCCTCTACAAGCGTGGAAAGTACTTTTTTAAAATTTTCTGCCTGCTGTGAAGGAGCATTATACAAACCGTCAAGTTTGGTCAGGCCATCAACAATATGTCCAATTTTTTCGCCGAATTCTCTGTTGATATCCTCCATCGTGACGTCCGTATCCTCTACGACATCATGGAGTAGAGCGCACACAGCTGCTGTCGGGCCTAACCCGATCTCACTGACGCAAATCCGGGCCACTTCAATAGGATGGAAAAAATAGGGCTCACCGCTTTTGCGACGCTGCTTGGCATGTGCTTCAAGACCTAAATCGAAAGCTTTGCGAAGATTTTTTTTGTCGGTCTCATCGAGTGGGGCAGGCAAAGCCTTCATAAGCCTGCGAAACTCGCGTTGCAGGGCCAATTGTTCATTTTCAGTAAGGCCGGAGGCTATATGCGGCATAAGTGTTACAAGGTAGTAACAAAAGTATGCCAAGTTAGTTAATGCTTACTCAAGGGATATTTGATGAGAATATTAGCACTTTTGACCACCGTATCTTTCAGGAATTCCCTACATTTGCAGCCATTTTGAAATGAGCGGGTGTGGCGAAATTGGTAGACGCGCTAGACTTAGGATCTAGTGCCGCGAGGCTTGGGGGTTCGAGTCCCTCCACCCGCACGCTTTTAGAACAGACGAATTTTCCTTCTTCAGGCGACCCTCCGCATTGGGTGGGTTGCCTTGATTCCCAGGCAGATAGGTGATAGAAAGCTGCCATTTGTCTTGACTTCACCAAATACGCATTCGATTTAATTAACCAGGATATACAGGATGAAGATTGATTTTAAACGATTGGATGATCTCAACGCCAGGATGACCGTTGTCATAGAACATGCCGATTATGGGCCGAAACTGGACGAAAACATCAAGAAGTACAGTAAAAAACTGGCCATAAAAGGGTTCCGGGCAGGAAAAACACCTAAGAGTGTCCTGACAAAGATGTACGGCAAAGGCATGCTGGAAGAAACCGTCAATGGACTCCTCAATGAAAAACTATTCGGGTATCTGGATGCAGAGAAGATTGGGTTTTTCGGATCACCGATGATGGCAGAAGATGCGGAACCCATCGATTTTGATGCTAAATCAAATATCGACTACACCTTTGTCTTTGATCTCGGATTAAAACCGGTTTTTGACCTTAATTTAAATCTTGACCAACCCCTTGATGCGGAGGTTCCATCCGTTGATCATGCTGCGCTGGATGAAGAAATAGTCCGCTACAGACGCGTATTTGGGGAGGAAGTACCGGTCACTGACGAGAAAGTAGATAAACACGATCGCGTCGGGGTCAGACTGGCTAGAATAAATGAAGATGGTCATATTGAGGAGACCAGCGAAGAAACAGTCGTAGATCTTGAGCGCGTAAAGGGTGAAGCTGTGACTAAACTATTGGATCTGACAGAAGGCGCCACCCTGGATGTTGATCTTGAAAAATTCCTGGGCTATGAAAGGTCGGTTATTCTTAAGAATACACTCCATCTCGAAGAGGATCCTGCACCGGATGCTCCGCTCGATTATAAAGTTACGATTACA
This sequence comes from Chitinophagales bacterium, assembly GCA_038203965.1. GTDB lineage: Bacteria > Bacteroidota > Bacteroidia > Chitinophagales > Saprospiraceae > Opimibacter. Next base: position 32,029 of record JBBRDL010000005.1, read on the forward strand.
TCGATTCATCGTCCACAGGCTACTCCATTGACAGGCGAGCAACTGACCAAATTCACCGGCAAACAAATGGAGGATGAAGCAGAATTCCGCAGTTTTCTTGAAAAGAGGGAATTGGAGAATCTGGAGACGCAGGCCACAGACATGAAAAAGATGGTGGTCAGGCAAGCTTTGTTGACAGCCAATGCATTTGAAATCCCGGAAGGCTTTTTATTCAAATGGGTCAATCAACAGCGCGAAAAGCAAATAGAAGAAGGATCCCGTGAAGCGAGACACCTCTTCCGTGATGCTAAATGGTCTTTATTACTGACCAGAATCTCAGAAGCTGAGCATCTTGAGGTAACGGAAAAGGACGTGCAGCGGCAAGTGACAAACTGGATCGTCCAGAATGTCAACTATATGCAGACGGATATCAAAAAGCTCATGGACCAGTTATACGCCAATGAGTATTTTATGAGCACCATGAAGGAAAATGCTTTGGAGGATGTTGTCTTCAGACAGATCATCCCTCAATATACTTTTGTGGAGAAGGAGATTTCAGTGAAGGCGTTTGAAAAGGCCTTCCACGATCTTCATCATAAATTATTCGATCACGGAGATCATGATCACGATCACGGCCATGAACATTCTCATGGTCACCATGAACATTCGCATGGGTAATACCATTAATTTAGTGCAATAATCCAATAACTCAAAGTCAGATATGAGCAATTCAAACGAATTTTATAAATACGCGACCAAACACGCCGGCATTTCTAGTGCTGATCTGGATCGCTATATGCGTACATCAGTTCCTGATATTCAAGGCTTTACACCTCAGGTCATCGAGGAGCGCCAGATGAATGTGGTCGGGATGGATGTTTTTTCAAGGTTGATGATGGACAGGATCATCTTCCTTGGTGTACCGGTCAATGATTATGTGGCCAATGTGATCCAGGCCCAGCTCCTTTTTCTCGAATCGACTGACAATAAGCGCGATATCCAGATGTTCATCAACAGCCCGGGAGGGTCGGTTATATCAGGTTTAGGCATCTATGATACCATGCAATACGTTTCTCCTGAGATAGGTACGATTTGTACAGGTCTTGCGGCCTCAATGGGAGCCGTCCTCTTATGTGCCGGTACAAAAGGCAAGCGTACTTGTCTGCCCCATAGCCGGGTGATGATTCATCAGCCAAGTGGTGGTATGCAGGGACAGTTTTCTGATATGGAGATTTCATACAACCTGATCAAGAGCATGCGGAATGAATTGTATGACATCATGGCTAAGCATTCAGGTAAGACCTTTGAAGAAATTGAAAAGGATTCAGATCGCGACAAATGGATGACGGCCACTGAAGCCAAAGACTACGGACTGGTAGATGAAGTACTGACCAGGAGCAAATAATTTGTTGTTATTTATTTTGATCAAAAGCCTGAGCTATGAAGACGAGTGATGACCAGTTTGGCTGTTCTTTCTGCGGAAGAGATAAGAAAGAAGCATTAATTCTCATTGCGGGGATTGAAGGGCATATCTGTGAACTATGTGTTGAGCAGGCCTATGATATCGTTAAGCAAGAGTTGTATGAACAGGAAGGAAAGGGAAAGAAGAAAGAAGAAGCATTCGATGTACCTGAGCATATCACCCCGCATCAGATTAAAAAATATCTTGATCAATATGTCATCGGACAGGATGAGGCGAAGCGCTTCATCAGTGTAGCTGTCTATAATCATTACAAGCGTATACGTAGTTCCGGTGTCGATGAGGTTGAATTAGAGAAGTCCAACATCATGTTGGTAGGGCAGACAGGTACGGGTAAAACCCTTATTGCCAAAACGATTGCAAGAATGCTGGATGTGCCTTTTGCGATTGTGGATGCTACCGTGTTTACGGAAGCCGGTTATGTCGGTGAAGATGTGGAGAGTATGTTGTCCCGTTTGTTGCAGGTATGTGATTACAATGTGGAAGCAGCGCAGCGTGGTATTGTGTACATCGATGAGATCGACAAAATAGCCCGCAAGAGCGATAATCCAAGTATCACAAGGGATGTTTCCGGTGAAGGTGTTCAACAGGCTATGCTCAAGATATTAGAAGGCACCGATGTATTAGTTCCTCCGCAAGGTGGTCGTAAACATCCGGAACAAAAAATGGTCAAAGTCAATACACAGAATATCCTCTTTATCGCGGGAGGTGCGTTTGACGGGCTTGAAAAAATCATTTCAAGACGCCTTAATACCAATGTGATTGGATTTGGTAATCAGGATGAAAAATTGATGGACAAGGATAACATCTTCAGGTATGTTTCTCCAAAGGATCTGAAAACCTTTGGACTTATTCCTGAGCTTGTAGGTCGTCTGCCAGTATTGGGATATCTCGAGCCACTCGATAAAGAAACCCTGATACGGATCATGACGGAGCCTAAAAATGCCTTGATCAAACAATACAAAAAGTTGTTTGAACTCGAAGGTGTCAAGTTTTCCATCACGGAGGGGGCTATAGATTATATCGCTCAGAAGGCGATTGAATTTGGTCTTGGTGCACGTGGTCTCCGCTCCATCTGCGAAGCGATCATGATGGATGCGATGTTTGACATGCCCTCCAAGAAAGATATCAAGACCTTTGAGGTAGACCTTCGCTATGCCAAATCAAAGATGGACAAGGTCCATCTGAAAAAGTTAAAGGCCGCCTAAGCTGTTGTTGGTGTCCTCGTTTTGCCCCTAAATCCCCAGAAAGGGGACTTTTGCTCGCTCACCTATAGTAGAATGAAGTTGAGCTTAGATTGTATCTACGCTTGCGTACGACAAATCAAAGAGAGTTTGTTCTATGCAGGAAACTGTGCAGCCGTTTTCAACGGCAGGGAATGGCTCCGTTTTGCCCCTAAATCCCCTGAAAGGGGACTTGTTTTTTAAGTATTCTTGACCCTTTATTCTACTTATACAAGATAGGCACTTCGACGCCTGTCGCTCATTATTTTAGTGATTATAAAAGTCATTTCGATGAGCGTTTTACGTTGGTTTTAAGCAATGAAAAAAGTACCATACTGTGGATTTGAATTAATTATTGTAAGTTGAGCTATCCAAAAGGATTAATCATCAAGCGTTATATTTTGGTTTAAGTAATATCGACATTTAAAATGATCATCGCCCTGGTCTTCTGCTATGAAGATCAGGGTTCTTTTTTTAGGGGATAGGGGGGTAATGTCTCCATCCAATCATCATCTTTGCCTGCGATGCGTTGGAAAATTCAATTAAGTTACCTGGGCACGTCCTATTGTGGTTGGCAAAGACAACTATCGGATCATTCTGTACAGCAGACACTGGAAGAGGCATTTAGCCTGATCCTTCGGCAACCAATCGAAATCATCGGGTGTGGCCGCACGGACACAGGTGTGCATACCCGGTCATATGTAGCGCATACGGATGTGGAAGATTTTACACTCAATGAAAAAGTAGTATACCACCACAATGCGCTCTTGCCAACGGACATTGCCATTCACCATATCGAAGAAACGAGTCCTGAATTTCACGCGAGATTTGATGCAATAGAAAGACATTATCGGTATCACATTCACTTCCATAAAGATCCTTTTCTGAACGGACTATCTTGTTTTTTGCATCAACACATTCCGTTTGATCAACAGAAAATGAAGGAAGCCGCATCCTTGTTGCTTCAGTATCATCAGTTCAAACCTTTTTGCAAAACCGGATCCGACGCGGATCATTTCAAATGTACACTCACGGAATCAGTATGGAATTTCACAGATGATCATGCGGTCTATTCCATTAAAGCAAATCGCTTTCTGCGTGGGATGGTTAGACTGATTGTCGGGGCATGCCTCAATGTCGGTCTTGGAAAAATAAGCCTTGCTGATCTTAAAGAATCTCTTGATCAGCAGACTATTCTGGATCATGCATGGAGTGTGCCTGCGGAGGGGCTGTATCTGGAGGGGGTGGTATATGGTAAAAGCCAATCAAGGGAGCGAGTAGGGGATACTCCATAGCGAAGTGGTGCTAATCGAAGTAAAGACAAGGTTTCTTCCTTTCCTCCTGACCTCGATGACGGCTTTAGGAGGTATACGCTGTACGCTTATCATCGGTCAGGAGCAGCACGATGCGCCGGAACTCACAATTCTTGCTTTCCCTCAGCACAAGCAACCTTCAACCTCACTCAAGCCTAACGGCTCCCTGCCCCCAGCTCCCAGCCTCCTTCTCCCTGCTCCTTGCTCCTTGCTCCTTGCTCCTTGCTCCTCGCTCCCTGCTCCTCGCTCCCTGCTCTCTGCTCCTTGCTCCTCGCTCCTTGCCCCGGCCAGATTTTTTTACAAAATCTGTCTCCCCTGTGTTCCTCCACTTCGTTGCTTTCAGCAACATGGCTCCGAAAACCCCGGGGTTAATAGTTCACGCTGCTAGTTGAAAATTTCCACTGCTCCTTGTTCCTTGTTCCTTGCTCCTTGCTCCTTGTTCCTTGTTCCTTATTCCTTGCTCCTTGTTCCTTATTCCTTGTTCCTAGTTCCATCATTTAAATTCCTATTTTTGCGCCTGCAAATGAAGGGTATACCCGACCAAAAGCCCATCATCTGGCAGGATAAAATCTTCACATTTCACATTAAATAATTCTGTACATGCCTTATTTATTTACCTCAGAATCAGTCTCTGAAGGCCATCCGGACAAGATTGCTGATCAGATTTCAGACGCCCTGGTAGATCATTTTTTAGCCTTTGACCCCCAGTCAAAAGTGGCTTGCGAAACACTCGTGACAACAGGCCAGGTGATTTTGGCAGGTGAGGTCAAATCCAAAACATACCTTGACCTCCACAAAATAGCTCGTGACGTCATCAATCGTATAGGCTATAATAAAAGTGAATACATGTTTGATGGAAATTCCTGTGGAATTTTCTCTTCTATCCATGAGCAATCCACGGATATCAATCAAGGCGTGGAAAAGCAGAAAAAAGAAGAGCAGGGTGCAGGTGACCAGGGGATGATGTTTGGTTATGCTACCAACGAAACAGATAATTATATGCCTCTTGCGCTGGATCTGTCCCACAGGATTCTGATCGAACTAGCGGCTATCCGTAAAGAAGGCAAGTTGATGAATTATCTAAGGCCTGATGCCAAATCACAGGTTACGATTGAATACAGTGATGACAACAAGCCTATCCGAATTGATACCATCGTCGTGAGTACACAACACGATGAATTTGTGCTTCCAAAAAATAGCAGCGAACAGGAGAAACTAAAGGCTCAAAAGGCCATGCAGGTGCAGATATCAAGTGATATTATCAACATAGTATTACCAAGAGTTCAGAAGAAGTTAAAACCTTCTTTAAAAAAATTATTTACAGATCACATAAAGTATCATATCAACCCTACCGGTAACTTCGTGATCGGGGGTCCCCACGGCGATACAGGCTTGACGGGTCGAAAGATCATTGTTGACACGTATGGAGGAAAAGGAGCACATGGTGGAGGCGCATTCTCAGGAAAAGATCCAAGCAAGGTTGACAGATCTGCAGCCTATGCCACACGTCATATCGCTAAGAATCTCGTAGCCGCAGGCGTATGTGATGAAATCCTGGTTCAGGTTTCTTATGCGATCGGTGTTGCTGAGCCCACTAATATTTATGTGAACACTTATGGCTCTTCACATGTTGATTTGCACGACGGAGAAATTGCAGAACATGTCAAAGCAATTTTTCCAATGCGTCCTTATGATATCGAACAGCGCCTTCAATTGAGAAAACCCATTTATGGAGAAACGGCTTCCTATGGCCATATGGGTCGGGTTTCTGAAAAGAAGGAAAAAATATTTGTCGATGGAAGCGGAAAAGAAAAGAAAATGAAAGTCGAAACCTTTACCTGGGAAAAACTCGATAAAGTCAAAGAAGTAAAGAAAGCTTTTAACCTTAAATAGCATAGTACTGATCACCAATAAGATGATCCGCACCTAAAGCCATTATAACAGCCAATCGTCATGTCAAATAAAGTAGTTCATACCGGTTTCGCGCAGCGACATATAGGTACAACCGATCCTCACGATCTTCAGGAAATGCTCACTGTAGTCAAGGCTGACAGTCTTGACCAATTGATCAACGAAACGATTCCTGACCCAATCCGTCTGCGGCGAAAGTTGAATATTCCTGTTGCTATGAGCGAACAGGAATACCTTCGTCATATTCAGACGGTTGGCTCCATGAACAAAGTGTTCAAGTCGTACATCGGCCTGGGGTATTATAGCACGCATACTCCCTCCGTGATACGAAGGAACATATTTGAAAATCCCGGATGGTATACGCAATACACACCATATCAGGCCGAAATTTCTCAAGGCCGGTTAGAGGCATTGCTCAATTTCCAGACCATGGTGAGCGATCTGACAGGCCTTCCTATTGCAAATGCATCTTTGCTTGATGAAGGAACAGCTGCTGCAGAAGCAATGACCATGTTGTATAACCTCTCCTCCAAAAAAGCAAAGGGTGGAGCAGAGCATGCAACACACTTTTTTGTTGATCAACATATCTTTCCTCAAACACTTGCTGTGTTGCAATCACGGGCTGCACCGATTGGAATCCAATTGGTATCAGGTGACTGGAGAACATGGTCTGGTGGTGAAGATTTTTTTGGCGTTTTACTTCAATATCCTGATGCAACCGGTGCGGCCAATGACTATCGTGAGAAAGTAAGTCAATGGCAAACAGAAGGGATTAAAGTGGCCGTGGTCAGTGACCTGATGGCGCTTACATTATTGACCCCGCCGGGTCAATGGGGTGCAGATGTAGTTGTTGGAAATTCACAGCGTTTTGGTGTTCCTGTTGGATTCGGTGGTCCACATGCTGCCTTCTTCGCAACCAAAGAAGAAAATAAACGAAGTATACCTGGTCGTATCATTGGCGTATCAGTTGATCGCAAGGGAAATCGCGCTTTACGCATGGCATTGCAGACGAGAGAGCAGCATATCAAGCGTGAAAAAGCTACTTCAAATATTTGTACCGCCCAGGCACTACTTGCCATTATGGCTGGTATGTACGCGGTCTACCATGGTCCCGACAATCTCAAAGCGATTGCATTGGAGATACATCGTAAAACGGCGGCATTACATCAATATCTTCAGAATCTGGGTTACACGCCTATAGCTGGTGCTTTTTTTGACACCATTACAATCCGCTTCTCAGGTGATCAAATTAAAGCCATCAGGGCAGAAGCAGAAAAATCGAAAATCAATTTTTATTATACTGCCCAAGATGTGAGGATCAGTATTGATGAGACGACATCAAATGAAGATCTCACAGCGGTATGTAATGTTTTTTCAACTGCCCTTGGCAAAACCACTTCACCTGGACTAAATGGCATCAACGCCATTATGATTCCTGATGTGCTATTCCGCAAAGATGCCTTCCTGACACATCCCGTATTCAGTATGTACAGGACGGAGACGGAGATGATGCGCTATATCAAATCACTTGAGAACAAAGATCTTTCGCTGATGCATGCCATGATTCCTTTAGGGTCCTGTACCATGAAGCTCAATGCAGCATCAGAAATGTTTCCTGTCAGCTTTCCTGAATTTTCTTCATTACATCCTTTTGTGCCAGCCGATCAGGCAGCTGGTTATTACAAAATTTTTGACGAATTATCCGGATATCTGATTGATCTCACCGGTATGAAAGCCTGTTCTCTGCAGCCCAATTCCGGAGCTCAGGGAGAGCTTGCAGGCCTTCTGACCATACGGGCATATCATATAGCCAACGGACATCTCCATCGCAACATTGTACTCATACCAGCATCAGCACACGGAACCAATCCGGCAAGTGCAGTAATGGCAGGTATGGAAGTCGTGGTGACCAAATGTGATGATCGCGGAAACATTGATATGAACGATATGAAATTGCATGCAGAAAAACATGCAGACCAACTGGCTGGAGTGATGGTCACCTATCCATCAACTTACGGCGTGTTCGAGACAACAATTAAGGAGTTGTGTGATGTCATTCATCAAAACGGAGGTCTCGTCTATATGGATGGTGCCAATATGAATGCTCAGGTTGGACTCACAAGTCCTGGATCTATAGGTGCCGATGTCTGTCACCTTAACCTTCATAAAACATTCGCCATTCCGCACGGTGGGGGAGGACCGGGAATGGGTCCGATTTGCGTCAATGAAAAACTTGCGCCATTTCTTCCGGGCCATCCTTTTGCACAGGTGGGCGGAGATAAAGCAATTGACTCAGTGAATAGTGCTCCCTGGGGTAGTGCATCCATCCTGTTGATATCCTATGGGTATATCAGGATGCTCGGCGAAGCGGGCGTGACTGCCTCTACGATCCATGCGATACTCGGTTCAAATTATATTAAATCAAGACTCGAATCATTGTACGATATCCTCTATACCGGAGATGCAGGCAGAACGGCCCATGAACTTATTATTGACCTACGTCCCTTCAAACATTCAGGCATATCCGCTGAGGATGTTGCAAAACGTTTGATTGATTATGGGTTTCATGCACCAACACTTTCTTTTCCAGTGCCTGGCACGATTATGATTGAGCCAACAGAAAGTGAATCGAAAGCCGAATTGGATTTATTCTGCGATGCATTGATTCAGATTCATGCCGAAATCAATGAGGTTGCGGCTGGAATAGCATCACAAGATAATAGCGTTCTCTCAAATGCACCGCATACACTTACCGATCTTACGTCTGACGAATGGAATTATCCTTATTCACGAAGTAAGGCTGCTTATCCATTAGCACAACTTCGTCACCGACACAAGTTCTGGCCTTCGGTAGCACGTGTGGATAATGCGTTTGGTGACCGTAACCTTGTGTGTACATGTCCACCTATTGAAGCGTATTCGTCATCTGAGACTGTCGACGCGTGATTGTCGTAACCGGAGCCATTGGATTTATAGCAAGTGCATTTGTGAGCTATCTCAATCAACTCGGCTTTTCCGATATTGTGGTCGTGGATGATTTTTATCAATGGAAAAAGGAAAAAAACCTTAAAGGCAAACGAGTTCATGACTGGGTCCACCGGGATCTGTTTATATCCTATTTTGAAAAACATGCATCGCAGATAGAAATGGTTTTTCATCTGGGAGCCAGAACGGATACCATCAGTGAGGACATTAGTGTTTTTAACCTTCTCAATCTTCAATACTCCAAAGATATTTGGCGCATATGCACAGCACATGAGATACCGTTAGTGTATGCATCAAGTGCCGCGACATACGGCAACGGTCAGTATGGATTTAAGGATGATCATGCCGTAGTTTCAAAATTAGAGCCACTTAATGCATATGCATTATCCAAGCAGCAATTTGATCAGTGGGTTCTTGAGCAGGATGCAACACCACCGCATTGGTATGGCCTGAAGTTTTTCAACGTGTATGGCCCGAATGAATATCACAAAGGCAGAATGGCGTCTGTGATTTTTCATGCCTGGCACCAGATACGTGATACAGGCAAACTAAAACTATTTAAATCCCATCGTCCTGAATGGAACGATGGCGGGCAGGAGCGCGATTTTATATATGTAAAAGACGTCGTGGAGATGGTCTGGAGTGTATATGACCAAAAGCCAAAATCAGGACTTTATAATGTAGGCACCGGCAAGGCAAGAACTTTTCAGGATTTAGGTGTTTCGACTTTTGTTGCACTTGGTCTCGATCCCAATATCGAATACACCGACATGCCTGCTGACTTGAGACAGAAATATCAATATTTCACGGAAGCAGATATGACCAAATGGAAAGATGCAAAACTTCCTTTGCCTGCTACCACATTGGAAGAGGGCGTCACCGATTATGTGCAGCAATACCTCAACCCCGGCAAATTCCTTTAATGGTATTTGAAATCGCCAACCAGTAGATTAAGGATTAAAATATTTCTCTACCTAGAAAACTCAATTCTCAATTCTCACTCTCTCACCCTCTCACTCTCTCACTCTCTCACCCTCTCACTCTCTCACTCTCTCACCCTCTCACCCTCTCACCCTCTCACCCTCTTACTCTCTCACTCTCTTACTCTCTCACTCTCTCACTCTCTCACTCTCTCACCCTCTCACCCTCTTACTCTCTCACCCTCTCACACATCACTCCCTTCTCGTAGGTCTTAGCGCCTGATAATAGATAAGATACCACTCGTCATCAAGCTTTGCAAACCTCCTTTTCATATGTAGGTTGGTGCCTTTCGTCTTGATCCAATGCTCAATGATCTGTTCATTCAATATCTCATACCATTGTTCAAAATTTTGCCCTGGATCCGTGAAACGGTTATGTTTTTTCCACTCAGCTTTTTGCCAGAAATGACGCGTTGTTGTTAATGTGTCTTCCTCACCGATAGATGGAGGCATACCTTCCAGAGGGAAAATGATATGATCTAACTGGTATGCTGAATCTTCGTGGAAACGCTCAAAAAAGACAACAAAATCGCCTGGCAAAGTATCAACAGAAATCGCTTCTGTTTGCTCTTCCTCTGTAGCAGGTCCTTTAGCTTTACAGCTTTCAATCAGTGGCGATAGCAGGAGTACGACGCTCAATACAAAATACCCAGGCCACTTCCGGTAACAGTCTGAAATAGATATCATAGGACAAATGTATACCTTCATAAAGGATCTCACCAAATCCCTGACCGGTCTCTGTATTAAGTGAAGAAATGAAAATGTGCTCACGGAACCCAAGTTTCTTTTTTCCATAAGCTTTGTAGAGGCACTCTTTAGCACCCCATAAGAGATGCAGATATTCTATGGTGTTTTCAGCTTTTTCAATGTCCAACAAGTCATCAGGTGTCAGGAAACGATTAGCAATGCGTCGAACTGTGTCCGAATAAATCTGAATGTCAACCCCACAGGACAGATCGCTGATCATCGCTGCACACCATAGTTCACTATGACTGACAGAAATATGTTTTTGACTACCATCCAGATAAGGCTTTCCAAAGTCATCATACAGACACCTCACCCTGTCAGGCAGTCCCGCGATTTGATAGAGCAATTCCCGGCTAGCCAGCCATTCACTCCTTTTGCGTGGTGACAATTGTTCAATGATTGCTATTTCATCCTGATACAAAAAGCTTTCATCCATTTCATGCTTTCCCTCATGATGCCCGACAGCGACTATGGTTGTTCCAATTGTTATTTTATCCAGAATCTCCATGCCCACAAAGCTAATCATCTATGAGCTAACTGCTTTCAACCTTCAAGTTTTTACGACCCGGTTGATGGATTGAAGTAATATTTAAATCAGGATCAATGTAGGAATTTGGCTTTCAGTATGAAAGTATTACGTTTTCTGATAGCTGATAGCTGAAAGCTAGTGGCTCTTTGCTTACTTTTGCGCTTCTTTCAGATAGACCAACCATGATATTAACAGATGTGCAGATTTTGGCAGCAATAGATAAAGGTGAGATTGTTATAGCTCCTTTCGACCGATCTGGTCTCGGCACCAATTCGTATGACGTACACCTCGCCTCCCACCTAGCGGTTTATGAAGCTGAGGAACTCGACGCTAAGCTGCACAATACGATAAGACATTTTGAAATTGGCCCGGAAGGATTTGTCATTCAACCCGGCGAACTCTACTTAGGCGTAACAGAAGAATATACAGAGACCCATACCGCAGTACCTTTCCTGGAAGGTAAATCAAGCGTTGGTCGTTTAGGAATTGATATACATGCAACAGCTGGAAAAGGAGACGTAGGTTATTGTAACACCTGGACGCTGGAAATTTCCTGCGTCAAACCGGTTAGAATATATGCAGGTATGCCTATCGGGCAATTGATTTATTTCAAAGTTGAAGGTCCAATAGAAAATATGTACAACCGTAAACCCGGTGCTAAATACAATCAGCGTACCGATCGCCCACTGGAAAGTATGATGTGGAAAAATAAATTCTGATTCAAAATAAAGCCTAAGGCTGAGGCGAAGACTGTGGCTATCTCAATAAAGCAATATGATTTATTTTATCTCTACTTTTATTGATAAACCCAACCTTCTAACTGTCTCACACCTCTCCCTGTCTCACACCTCTCCCTGTCTTGCACTTCTCACTGTCTTGCACTTCTCACCCAGCATACTCTTCTCTCCAGGCTTTAACACCTCCCTTCAGGTGGATAGTGTTTTCAATTTTTAATTGCATCGACAGTAATTTCTGAGCCAGCCCACTTCGATTTCCGGATTGACAATACAAGACAAAATCACCTTCTCCAAATTGCTTTAATTCATCCGTCCGAAAGGGTAATTCCGTTATAGGAATATTAATTCCACCGATATTAAATTCATCATGTTCATATGGCTCGCGCACATCAATCAGGAACAGCTTATCCCCGAAGGACATGCGTTTTTTTAAATCAACAGGTGTTATTTCTTCCATTGTTTTAAGTTAATGGTGTTTATTGACAAGCTGCGGGTTTTGATTGGCTTACTGTAATCTGAATAGTAGATTCCATTTTAATGATCGCACCATTAGCGGCTGGATCCTGCGTAGTGACAAAACAGGTGTTCATATCTTCAATAACTCCTTCCTTAATTACATCGCCTATTTTTAATCCAAGATTTTCCAATAGAAAGAGCGCTTCTTCATAGGTTTTACACATCAAATCCGGCACTTCCACTTCCCCGCCTGACTTCGCTGAAATCACAAATTCAAGATAGTCGCCTTTTTCTACCTGGACTGTATTATCTCTGCCTTTTGCATCGATGATTGTTTTTCCTTTGTATCGCACTTCAAGTACTTGCCCTGGATCACCCGGATCATATTTAGTGTCTATGATCCTTGATTTGATTTCAAAGTGCTCTTCAAGTTCCCGTTTTTTTCGGTCATAACTTTTGCCATACATTTCCGGGAGTCGGCCTGAAAGTATTTTGTCCGGGCTGCGTTTGGTGATTGTCACATAGATCATCCTCTTTGATTTGACCAATGAACCCGGAGCAGGATTTTGTTTGAGTATTTCTCCTCCCGGTTTACCTAATATGTGCAAGGAATCCTGAATGCTCATCCGAAACTTTTTACGTTTTGCATCGATGACTGCATCTTCATATTGAAACCCGGTATAATCCGGCATTTCCAATTCCTGACCATGATGGGTATACAATTTAAGCCAGAGAAAAGATGCTAGTAATACGATCCCAAGAAAAACCACAATAGCCACCAGAGTGTAACGGAAATCCTTACTTTTTATATATCCCATCAGGTTGCCCTGTTCGTGAATAGTCATATAACCGGTCGCATTTTCATAAGGGGTAAAAGTAGGAAAAGATATTGCCATTCAATTCCCTCAGTCCTTTTTGCCTCTAGGATTGGTTCGTTCGCTTCCATCTTCTGTGCGACCATAGCCAGTGGGACCTTTTGGCCACAATATTCTTCTGGAGACTATTCGCATATCGCTGCATGATCACTCCTGGTTCTACAGCTTCCACTCCATTATAAAGTTCCTGGCATGTAAGATCATAACCACTATCAAGTCTCGGTAATGAGTTTACATACACTACTGGTAGCTTGTAGCGTAAGGCCAGCGTTTCAGGGCCATTGACAAATGCAGTATTTCGATCCAAAAAGGAAGCCCAGATTATTCCTTGAGCAGAGCCTGGATTCTGGTCTGAAATCATTAAGACCAATAGAGGTTTTTTCTTCATGAGTCGAAGTAAATCCCCCATTTGTTTGATTTCCACCAAGTAATTGACATGCGACAGTCGACGCCTGTGCATGAGGCTGTTGACTCCAGACGATTTTATTTCCTTATACAATGCGCACACCTGATCCGGATACGCCAAGCCAAGATAGGAGCCAGTCCATTCCCAGTTTCCAATATGTCCGAAAGTGATGATTACACTCTTACCCTCCTTGAGCCAATGATCGAAGGAAGGAAAGGAGGAGAGGTGCATGCTGCGCTGCAATAGTCGCTTGCCCGGAACAACCAATGTTTGTCTGACTATTTTCGCCAGGAAGAGATAATTTTCCTTAATGTCTTTATTTAGCTCTTCCTGACTGGCATAGGAAAAAGATTTACGGAGATTATCACTGATCACATCATGTCTGTACCTCAATACATAATGGAGAAGAAAGGCTAAAAGGGCATCAAGCAGTTTAAGAAGCAATCGCATGCCCAAAGATATCGTCTCTTCCAATAGATTTGAATCATTTACTTTTACAAGCTTAGCCTGCCTAAACATGGTATGGAAATTGCGACAGATTGTAGCGTACGGATGGCTTTCACAGAACCTAATCAAATTTCAATATTTATTGCTGATGACCACACACTCTATGTGGACGCGCTTGGTATAGCCCTGCAACAGCAGACCGGAATACCTTTCAACGTAATTGGAACAGCCTCAAACGGAGAGGAGTTGTTAGTCAAACTCCGAACACACAAACCCGATATACTTTTACTTGACCTTAATATGCCCGTACTCAACGGATTGGAGGTAATTCCGTTTATTAAATTGGATTATCCAAGTCTTCGCATTGTGGTCGTAACACAATACAACGATCCGAAATTCGTCCGTGAATGTCTCCAGGCCCACAACATCTCAGGTTATATTCTTAAAACTAGCGGGCTAAATGAACTTATGGAAGGTTTACACCAAGTCTTGAAAGGCCAGCTCTTCATGAGTAAAAGTCTTCAACTGTATCCTAAGGACCTGATAGAGAATGAAACCGGTAGTTTATTTGAAGAGAGTTTTCTGGCCCGGTACAATCTTACGAAGAGGGAACAGGAGATACTCAAGCTGATTGCCCAGGCCAAAAGTAATTCAGAAATAGCCATCCACCTCTTTATCAGTCCACAGACTGTAGGCGCTCACCGGAAAAATATCATGCGCAAACTGAATATTTCAACCACAGCTGGTTTAGTGAGGTTTGCAATCGAAAATCAATTAGGCTAAAGCCTTCTGCAAAAATTCTTCCATTTTTTCCACAATTGCTTGAAAATCCAATTTTTAAGTTAATTTTGAGCACCCTCCTGCAAATTTATTGTCTTTTATAATTACTTTTAGATCGGATCTTTCATCCTTTCTTAAGAGCTTAATGGCTATTTTGCTATGGAAACCAAACGAATCTTATAATCCCGCTCATTTATGAAACCATCTTTTACCCTTTTATGCTCCCTCCTGTTTACTTTCTTCATTATCAGTCCTTTGCGTAGTGAAGTAGATTGTTATCAAGACTATATCGCGCCGGTAGCTATATGCGACCACCATACAGTTGTGGCACTCTCTAATACAGGTACTGCTAAGCTTTATGCTACAGATATTGACGACGGCAGCTATGACAATTGCCATTTGGTAAGTTACCAGGCAAGAAGAATGACACAGGGCTGGTGCCCTCCCGGAGTCGCCGATGACACCCAGTTCAGACCATATGTAGAGTTTTGCTGTGAAGATGTAGGCCAAACCATTTGGGTTGTCATGCGTGTCACAGATGCACATGGTAACTATAATGAATGTATGGCTGAAGTAACGGTCCAGGATAATTCATCCCCGGATATTTACTGTCCTCCAAACATTACAGTTAGCTGTAGTTTCTGGTTTGGTCCTGATGCGCTCAATAATCCATATAACAGGACATTTGGCACCATCGCCGTAAATGGAGCGCCAAGACTTCCGATCATCATCAATGACCCGGGTAATACCTGGAACTACCAGCCTTACAACTGGGGTATTGATGGCAAAGCCGGTGGCGGTGTTTGTGGTGGTGGTAATGTATGGGTGAGCATTCCTGAGGTAATTGACTATCGTAATGCCTGTGGTGTGGGTATTATCAAACGCAAATTCTACATCGAAGCTGGAAACTGGTCAGACTGGTGCTACCAGACCATTACGGTGAAGGATTATTCCAACTCGTATTACAATATCAACTGGCCGGACGATTATGTCGGCGATGCTTGTCTTTATGGTCCGGAAGATGTAGATCCTGAAGATCTGTATCCTCCTTATAATAAACCAACGATTGGTGGATATGGAGGCGACAATTCCTGCAGCCTAATAGGTTATGCTCATGAAGACCTTGTCTTCACCTTTTCTGATGGAACCTGCAAAAAGATTTTACGCGAATGGACAGTCATTGATTGGTGCAAATACCAACCAAATAATCCTTATAGCCCGGGAATATGGCATCATACACAGGTCATCAAATTGATGAACTCAAATCCTCCGACATTTGTATACGGATGTCAGGATGTAGTTGTCGATGGGTATGAACCAAATTGTTCAGGCAGATTCTTCCAGCAGCCACATGTGGAAGATGACTGTACCCCCACGGAACATTTAAAATGGGATTATAAAATTGACCTCTGGAATGATGGTTACTACGACATCAGCTATGAAGGTACCGGACAGCCCACAGTGGATAAAGTACTGCCGAACGGCTGGCATAAGATTTTATGGAATGTGTCTGATGCCTGTGGTAATTACCGCACGTGCAGTTACAAAGTTCATGTAAAAGACAAAAAGGCTCCTAGTCCGATATGTTATTACGGCCTTTCTACGGTTGTCATGCCATTGGGTGGCATGGTGACCATATGGGCAAAGGATTTCAATGCCTCCAGTTATGATAATTGCACACCAGCGTATAAATTGAAATATTCCTTCTCTGACAATCCATGGGAGGCTTCACGCACATTTACATGTGACGATCTTGGCACAGTGCCTATTCAGATCTGGGTTCATGATGAATATGGCAATAAGGATTATTGCACCACTTTTATCAAGATCAATGACAATGAAGATGCCTGCGAAGGAATGAATGAAGTGCAGGGTATTGTTAATACATTTACTGAAGTTCCTGTCCCACAGGTTTCAGCGGCTATGTTTAAGATTATGCCTGATGAATCACTTGATCTTGATCAAAGCGAGTCTTCTTCTGATGCCA
Organism: Chitinophagales bacterium; assembly: GCA_038203965.1. GTDB lineage: Bacteria > Bacteroidota > Bacteroidia > Chitinophagales > Saprospiraceae > Opimibacter. The sequence continues at coordinate 48,864 of JBBRDL010000005.1, forward strand.
GCGGACATTTCACCCTTGGTTTTGGCACGACCCAATATGATAGGATGGTCATGCTGTCCAGAGGAGGCAAAAAATTGGAGGGCATTTCAACCCTTGACCTTATTACATTACAGAGACATTTGAATGGTCAAGAGCCAATCACAGAACCCTACAAATTATACGCAGCCGATCTCGACGGAAACGGAAGAGTGGGTGCAAACGATTTGCTTCTGTTAAAGAAAGCCATTCTTGGAGGATTCAAGATTCCAGGCTACGCTGGAAACCTTTCCTGGGTTTTCTTTGGAGATCCATGTTCTCCTGAAGCACCTCTCGATCTGTTTACTGGTGAATGCCATAATGGGGTAGAAATCGATCACACAGGTATTTTCCCGGCAATAGCATCCTTTAAGGCACTCAAAATGGGTGATGTCAATGCTGATATGGTCAATATGGCCTGGATGCTTACGCCAAGGACCACTACTTCTTTACCAATAGCTATTCGTGAAAACCAGACATCCCACGGATATGAGTTTATCCTGACCAGAGATGCTTCAGTATACGGATTCCAGTTGTCTGTCAATGGCACAGGCATTGAATTGACGGCAGGAGTGCTCGCTGTAGATGAATCTAACCTGGCTACGGACAAAGATGGTTTTACGAATATCAGCTGGGGTCAATCTACTTCGATTACTCTTAAGGCCGGTGAGGTCCTCTTTACTGTTGAAAACCTTCCTGAGGGTATGGCACCACAAAGCATATTGGGTGACAACGAAGATGTTCTTTATCCTGAAATTTACACACAAGGCCTTGGTAATGAGCTTATTGAGTTGGTTCCTTATGAGCTGACCTCTACCGGAAGTTCATTTGAAAGTAAGATTTCGCCTAATCCTTATTCAGATGTAACCAAGCTGCAGGTCATCATACCTGCCGGGGAGGAGTTCTTTGTTACTATTCATGACATGAAGGGTACAGAGTTGTTCAGCCGGAAATATGTCTCCTATACAAATGATGCCGAAATAGTAATAGACTCAGATATTATTGATATTCCAGGTGTTTACTACTACAGGGTTAAATCAGCCATGGGCGAGCTTTCTGGAAAGTTTGTCCGTCAATAAGTAATACCTTTTAGAGTCATTGCTTCTCAGGAAGCAATGACTCTATTTCTTTTTTCTGCTATAGCAGAATAAAAAGCCAACGCATCCTAACCCTGGTTAAAGCCAGGGTTAGTTATTTATAACATTGATAATGTAATAGATACATATTTGATTATTATTAATATAAAGGCCACCACCCTCGTTTTAGATTTGATATCTTTGCTATGCTAAAGAATTTCACCATTTTTGCCTCACGATCGTGACGTAGCCCAAACAACCAACTTTTCCCTCTTTATTGACTTTGTGACGTGGTACAGTTTTAGCTGTAATATTCAAACTCCACCTTTTGCTTGGTTGTTTGCTTAACATTGCATTTAATATTACTATATTTGCGCCTGATTTGCTTACGATTAAGTTTTTTAAACAGAATAAAGTTTTTACTAATGAGTAAATCCATCCTTGGTATCATCATTGCCATGTTCGCTTCCATCCTTGTGAGGGCAGAACAACCTATTTTCAACATCAGTAGTGCTGATGCTAATCCCGGCGAGATTATTGACGTCAATTTTCTGGTTGATGACTTCAGCGAGATTATTGTAGTTCAATATTCAGTCAACTGGAATCCGGCTGTGCTTCGATTCCGGACAATTAAGAATTATAATGCATCGGTTCCTGGTTTATCTCCTTCGGTTTTCGGCGCAACACCCGGGATGACGGATAATGGTCATTTTACGTTAGGTTGGATAGAAAGTAGCATTACCCCAATTACTATTCCAGATGGTTCACTTTTTTTTACTGTAGAATTTGAAGTGATTGGTTCTCCTTGTCAGAGTTCACTGGTTTCCATTACCGATGAACCACTGGAGATTGAAGTAGCAGAAGTAGGAGAAGTGGAAGTTGGATTAGTATCAAACAACGGACGGATTACCGTTCCTGGTACTGGCTGCGCCGAGAACATACTCATTAATGGGAATACTGTAAATGGTCCCTGCGGAGGTAATGCTTGTGTGCGTTTCACAGTTCAAAATTTCAACAATGTAGGTTCGATGGATTTTGACTTGATCTACAATCCCGCAATATTGGAATTTGATGAATTCAGAAATTTTGCTCCACTTCCCGGATTTGGATTAGGGAATACAAATCTATTTGCACCTGGAGAACTTCGTATAGTTTGGTTTGACGGAAATATTGAAAATAATAGCTTGCCAGATGGTGCTGTCTTGTTTGAGGTATGCTTTAATGTTATCGGTACAGGTGGACAAACAAGTCAAATTGCTGTTGGCACTACGCCTCCTCCTTTAATTACAGACATTGACGGTAATCCACATATTCTTACGTTAACTCCTGCGAGTATTACGGCTCAATGTCAGCTTGAGGGCTTCGCTTTGATCGCGGATGTAGATACGGTTTGTACCATGCCCAATGGTGAAGTCTGTTTTGATATCAAGGTCAATGATTTTGATGATATCATTGCATTGCAGTTTAGCCTTAACTGGGATCCCAATGTTTTTGAATTTGATCGTGTTGAAAATTTTGGTATTCCAGGTCTTGATCAGTCCGGATTTGGAACCCCCGGCTTCCCTGATGTCCAGGAAGGTGAGTTAACAGTGAGCTGGATAGACCTCAGTCTTGAAGGAGTCACACTTGCGGATTATGCCACGATCTTCACAGTTTGTCTCAAAGCAGTAGGTGCTGCAGGTACATCTTCTCAGGTTTCGTTTACAGGAAATCCTCTTGGCATAGAAGCAGCTACCTTAGATAGTGTATTAGTACCTGCACTCGTACAGGGATTTGGAGAAATTAAAGTCGCTTGTGTAGGGTGTAATCTATCATATACATTAACCGCTACCAGCCCTAACTGTCCTCGAGAATGCAATGGTGCTCTTAATTTGCAGGTGAATGAAAATTGCCCTGAGTCACCAACCTACCTATGGAGTCGTAACAATGAAACCACACAGGATCTTATCGATGTATGTGCCGGTACGTATACCGTGACAATTACGCTCGGCGCCCAAATAGTCATTGCGACTCAAATGGTAACTGATCCACCAGAAATAGCTGTCACAGGGATTGTGACGGATCCTAATCCACCAGGCTCATTAACAGGAGGTGTAAATATTACGGTCACAGGAGGTTCCGGAACGTATACGTATTTATGGAGCAACCAATTTATAACCCAGGATATTACAGGTGTTGGCCCAGGTATATATACTGTCACAGTAGTGGATAGTAAAGGATGTACATTTATTCCGGATCCCTATGTTGTAGGTGCAGATGTTTCAGGTGCTGTTACAAATGTTTCATGTAATGGCGGGACAAATGGTGCAATCAATCTTTCTGCCTCTTTCGGTACTGCCCCGTATACCTATAATTGGAATACCACACCTGCGCAAACCACAGAAGATATCAGTAATCTAATTGCAGGTACATATTGTGTTACTATAACGGACGTTGGAGGAAATACGAGAGATACATGTTTCACCGTAACACAACCGCCCGCTTTAATCGCCACTGCATCAATTACGAATGATGTCAATGAAAATTGTCAGGGCGCTATTGACCTAAATGTTATTGGAGGTACTTTACCGTATACATATGCCTGGTCCAATAGTGGCAGTTCGCAAGACCTTACGCAATTGTGTCCAGGGCAGTATTGTGTGACGATCACCGATGGGAATGGGTGCACGCTTGATACTTGCTTTACAATATTTGCTGGAGGTATAGCCGTCCAGCTGACGGTCACACAATACGGCGCTTTTCAAATTAGTTGCAGTGGCATTTGCGATGGAGAAATTATTACAACGGTCATTGGCGGCAGCGGCACATTAACGTATGCATGGTCGAACGGTCCGACTACCCCCGATATCAGTAATCTTTGCGCTGGTACGTATACAGTCACCGTGACAGATCAAAATGGAATGACATCTACCGCAACGACTATTCTGGTAGCTCCCCCACCATTTTCACTTGCATATATCACCACAAATCCTTCAGATTTTATTACCAGCGATGGTGCTATCGCTGTCATTGTCAATGGGGGTATTCCACCTTATTCCTACCAATGGACCGGACCCGTCTCAGGAAGTACGGCCTCCCTCAATAATGTTCCAGCCGGCACATACACCATTTTGGTGACAGATGCAAATGGTTGTGAAATCAGCGATGCTGAACAATTACTACCGGAACTTGATGTTCCTTGTTATTCAGCCACGAAAGTATTCACGCCGAATAGTGATGGCAAGAATGATTACTTCATTATAGCCTGTGTATTAGATTTCGAAAATCATCTCTACATATTCAATCGTTTCGGAGGATTGGTCTATGAGACAGATAATTATCAGAATACATGGATTGGAGTGGATCAGGACAACGAACCAGTGCCTGATGGAGGTTATATGTGGGTGCTGGAAGTCTATCGACCGAATCTACCAGCCGAACTTATTAAAGGAACAGTGAACCTTGTACGGACAGCCGATTAATTTATTTCAAGACACCACATTGACACATGAATTCTATAAATAGTGTTGCTATCATGAAAAGTAAAATTCAATCCTATATCATCGGAGCCATTCTTATGGCTATAATTTCTGGCGGTGCTGCTACTTCAGCATTAGCACAGGAGGCAGGTTACTTCAATCATCAGTATCTGCAACCAATACTTTTCAACCCTGGCGCCACAGGTTTCCAAGGGGATCACCAACTCCTTGCAGGATATAAACATATGTGGTCTGATTTTCCAGGTGCGCCAAGAACCTTTACAGCACTCTACCATGGTTCCTTCGCAGACAACCTGGGATTAGGTGCCCAGGTACTTAGTGACAAAGTTGGGCTAAGTCAGCTAACACATGGCCAATTGAATTTCGCATATCGTATTCCATTTGACAAAGTTTTATTAAGCGTTGGCTTATCAGCCGGGCTGGAGACACAAAAGATTGTAGATACACAGGGCGATTTGTTAATTGATCCAACGGACGTGCTACTCAATGAAGCCATTGATGGGTATACACTCTTTGATGGTGGTATCGGTCTATATGGTGAAGTAGATGAGAAACTCTTTTTTGGCGTTTCTTTTCCTAATCTTGTTAAAAACCGATTGACGGAAATATCAGGGGATATTAATCTTCCGGAGTTTGATAATTTTTCGTATGCTTTCCTTTTCGGATATCGTTTCAAGGTTGAAAACTATGATTTCGTCGTTGAACCTTCTATTACGGTCAAGGATCTTCGTTATAGTCCGTTTCTGATTGATGCAAACCTCAAATTCTCTTTCCTTGACGAGCAACTCGTCGGTGGAGTAGGCTATACACTTGGAGATAACAGCAGGGCATCATTGCTACTAGGTACCCGTATCAACAAATTAAGGATATATTATTCTTATGATGTAAGCCTCGGAGAATTTCAGCAATACAATAACGGTTCTCACGAACTGACCCTGGTGTACCGGATCCCTCGTAAAGCTGAAGTTGCCGCAGAGTAAACATCGGCCAATAGAGCAGTTTTATTTATTTCCAAGGCTAGTTTTTATTTTAAGACCTGATCCTGATCGGTCTTTATGAAAGCATTATTTGCTTCTTTCCTGAATTTCCGGCAATGCATCTCCGCCTTTCAGGTTGCCTTTTAGTCTCTATTTTTAATTTGTCCCAGATTTATTATTTCTAAAGAAAAATAAAGTTTCTGTCATTCCTGATGGGTTCTCGATAGGGAGATGTTTAAAAATAAGTCTCATCAGGGATAACATTCCTCATTCTTATAAGATGGTTTTAACATATTTAAGTAAATAGTTGCTTGTAAAGGGCTATAAATCAGGTATTGATCTATGAGTAAAAAAAATAATTGGAGGGTTAATAACAGATTACATTAATAGAATATCTATAACTACCTGATAAATAGTTGATCTAAGTATTGAGTAATACTCTAATGTAATAATTACCCATTCTCGGGTATAACCTCTGAAAGCCCTTATCATATCTTTGTCCAGTGTAGTAATCCAATCTATGCTTTTGGCATACTTTTTGGCATACTATAGAATGACTTTAGTGGGTTGATGAAGATTTAGTTTATCATCCCGAACCAACCTGATAGAATGAAGAACTGATTTTTGCTGTCGTCCTGACAGTAGAATAGGTATACTTCTGTATCTGTTTATGTTGTTTTCGTGGATTAAGGCTGGACTTTATTAAACTTTCTGAAGTAAGACATTCAGATTGCTTTTAATTCTAATTGAACAGATAATTCTTAAACCAAAACTTTAATCTCATGAAAAACACATTTTCCTTATTTTCACAAAGGAGTGTGCTTGTGTCTTTTTTATTTACCGGACTGTTTTTTCTGGTAAGTCTCAATAACACAAATGCACAGCAAATAGCAAGTGGCGGGGTCAATCCTCACATTGGAATTGCTCAAGCCTTTGGCGTAACAGCTTACCCATTAGGAACCTTCGATCAGGCCTCTACGGTTGAAACGATCAAGGATATCCTGATTCCTCTCAAACCTCTTATCGGGCATGGTGCTTCACAGGCACAAGAATTACAATATGCCTATTTAAGTGCGGTATTAACGGATGTAGGAACGTATTCTATTGCCGTTGAAATTTCCCTTCTTAAAAGATTGCAAGAACTCAAGAGCAGCAAGCATCTCTCAGGCCCATTGAATCAAGCCAATTTTAATCCTACGACTCTGTTAGCAAATCTGTACAACCAGACGGTAATTGCAATTCAGTAATTCAATGCTGATTCACCAAATTAAATTACAAATCCTAATACTCATGAAAAATAAATTATTTACTACTTTCCCAATTAGTTTACTCCGGCATCTAAGCTTGGTATGTATACTGGTTTTAGGAAGTTTAACAAGCGCCAAGGCTGTTATCAACTTGACCTTTACTTCCCCTAACACTATGTATACCCCTGGTCAAGTCAACAACCTTTCTTTCACCGTGTCAGGTGTAGGAAGCGAGTGGGTTGACCGTTTGACAATTACATTCCCAGCTGGCTTTACGGTCAATGCTGCCACGCCAAATGGCACCGGTGGCTGTGCTACTCAAGTGGGCCAAAGGCTTTTTTGCAATCCAAGTGTATCCTGGGTCTCAACAGGTCTTGCTTGCGGAACAGGTCCAACAGGCAACACTTTCTGCGGTTTCTGGCAGGCAGGTAATCAAACCCTGACAACTGATGTCATGATTCCTGCGAATTTCACCGGCCCATTGGTGATTACCCTTAACAGTAAGGGTGAAACTGGCGGAACAGACGTTGACATGATCACGTTAGCACAGGTATTACCTCCAGAGCCAGTTGAGCCATGCGTAATCGTTTGTCCGGACGACATTATTTATAATCTAGATCCGGGAGCTTGCGAACAAATCATTAATTGGAGCCCACCTACCTATGAAGGTGGTTGTGCCGTTCCGGTATTGACGCCAGGCACAATCAGTCAGAACAACAGTGAAACAGCTGTTGATGATGCGCTCTCTTGTTTCGCTGGTGACAGACACTTCCGTGCTTATAGCCTCATTGAAGAGGGTGTAGCTGGTGACTTTCAAATGACATCACTCAGAATGTCTTCA